>JAYVTJ010000418.1:0-5254 GCA_043774415.1 Fimbriiglobus sp.
CGGCCGTGGTGTGCAAACGCTGCGGCAAAGCCTGCTCGAAAGTGAATGGCGGGCCCCCGGCCGCGTGCCCGCACTGCGATCGCCGCTTCTCGGACACTCGGGAAGCAGTGCCGCGGGTCTATCCCCGCGCGAAGCGGGCATCGGCCGAACCGGACGAAGAACCGGTCCTTCTGGAACGCGCTTGACTCGACTTCACCATTCGTCCATCGCGGCGGGGGAGCGCTCGCACTATAATGGTGCAGTCTTCCCCGCCGTTCGCACTCGTCGCCTCGACTCCGGAGTTCCGAATGACCCGCTGGCTCCTCGCGATGACTCTGCTCGCATCCGTGCGGTGCGCGGTGTCGGCCGCCGAACCGAAACCGGCGCCGCCGGAAGCGGTCGAATACTTCGAGAAGACGATCCGCCCGATCCTCGTCGAGAATTGCCAGAGCTGCCACGGCCCGAAAAAGCAGCAGGGGAGCCTCCGCCTCGACACGGCCGCCGGACTGGCCAAGGGCACCGAGGGAGTGGCGATCGTGGTGGCGGGCAAGCCGGAGCAGAGTCGGCTTATCGCATCGGTCCAGCGCAAAGGGGACTACCCCATGCCGCCGGACGGTGTGCAGTTGAAGAAGGAGCAGATCGAAGCGCTCACCGAGTGGATCAAGCAGGGGGCGGTGTTCCCCGCGAGGGCGGCCGTCGATCCGGGGAGGACGAAGGCGCACTGGGCGTTCCAGCCGGTCAAAGATCCGACTGTGCCGGCCATCGCGGGGATCAAGAATCCCGTCGATGCGTTCGTCGTCGCCAAGCTCACCGAAAAGGGGCTGAAGCCATCGCCCGCCGCCGACAAGCGAACGCTCGCCCGCAGGCTTTTCTTCGATCTGATCGGTCTGCCGCCGACCGTGGAGGAACTCGATGGCTTCGAGAAGGACACCCGGCCCGATGCGACCGAGAAGCTGATCGACACACTGCTGGCCTCGCCGAAATACGGCGAGCGCTGGGGCCGCTACTGGCTCGATGTGGCCCGCTTCGCGGACACCAAGGGCTACGTCTTCCAGGAAGACCGCAACTACCCGTATGCCTACACCTACCGCGATTACGTGATCCGTTCGCTGAACGAAGACAAGCCGTTCAACCGGTTCATCGTCGAGCAACTCGCGGCCGATAAGCTCGCCCTCGGCGACGACAAGAAGCCGCTCGCCGCGATGGGCTTCCTGACGGTCGGCCGGCGTTTCAGCAACAATCCCCACGACATCATCGACGACCGCATCGACACGATCTCGCGCGGGTTCATGGGACTGACGGTCGCGTGCGCCCGCTGCCACGATCACAAGTACGACCCAATCCCGGCCGCGGATTACTACAGCCTCTACGGTGTGCTGGCGAGTTCGAACGAACCGAAGGAGTACCCGCTCATCGGCGAAATCGAGCGCACACCCGAGTTCGAGAAATACGAAGCCGAGCTGAAGAAGCTCGAAGCGGTCACGGCAGCGGGTCGGGCCAAGATGATCGACACCCGCCAAACGATTCTCAGTTCCATCACCGGCGCGTCGCTCCGCTTGGCGAAGCCGGAGAAATTGCTGAACCGGGCCGACTTCAACGCGATGGTGGATCTCCAGAAGAAGGTCGATCAGTTCAAGGCGAAGTCCCCCTTCGCCCCGCCGCGGGCGATGGTGCTGAACGACAACCCGAACCCGAACGAACCGGTGATCTTCCTGCGCGGAAATCCGAACAACCGCGGCTCGAAAGTCCCCCGGCGGATGCCCGAGGTCGTGGGCGGGGCGGCGCGGAAGCCCTTCGCCAACGGCAGCGGTCGGCTCGAACTCGCCGAGGCCATCGCGAGCAATGACAACCCGCTGACAGCGCGGGTAATCGTCAACCGCGTCTGGGGCTGGCACTTCGGCCAGGCGCTGGTGAGGACGCCCTCAGACTTCGGCGTGCGGAGCGATCCGCCGACGCACCCGGAACTCCTCGACTGGCTCGCGAAGCGCTTCATCGAAGACGGCTGGAGCTTGAAGAAGCTCCACAATCGCATTTTGCTGAGCGCGACCTATCAGCAGATCAGCACGACCTCGGACGCGAGCTTCCGGGCAGACCCGGAGAACCGCTGGCTTGCCCACCAGAATCGCCGCCGGCTCGACTTCGAAGGGATGCGCGATTCGCTCCTCATCGCTGGGGGGCAACTCGATCCGACGCTGTACGGCCGGTCGGTCGATCTCTTCGCTCAGCCTTTCACGAAGCGCCGGAGTATCTACGCCAGCATCGACCGGCAGAACCTCCCCGGCACATTCCGGGCCTTCGACCTCGCCAGCCCGGAGCAGCACACGCCGCAACGCTTCCAGACGACCGTGCCGCAGCAAGCGCTCTACCTGATGAACAATGCCTTCGTGGCCGAACGGGCGCGGGCCGTGGCCCTGCGACCGGAGGTCGCACAGGCGACGGCTCCGAGCGCGAAGCTGACCGCGATCTACCGGGCGATTCTGAGTCGCAAGCCGTCGCCCGACGAAGTCACAGTCGGGGTCGCCTTCGCGGACGAGGCGGGCAAAGCGAAGGTGACGGGCAACCAATTGACGGCGTGGGAACAGTTTGCCCAAGTGCTTCTGCTGAGCAACGAATTCCTCTTTGTGGATTGATTGCCATGACAGCGATGCCGAGCCTCGATCTCATTCGAAAAGCGGTCGATGTGCCCTACGTACCGCCGTTCCAAAGCGGCGACGAGATGGATCAGCCGACGTTTCACGCGCTGTATGAAACCGCTCCATCGGGGTTTCGGGCCGAACTCGTCGGAGGGATCGTCTATATGCCGTCTCCGGTTTCCCGCCCCCATGCCGCCCCGCACGGAATTCTGAGCACGTGGCTCGGAGTGTACTGTTCCGAGACCGATGGAACCGAGTTCTTGCCCGATGCCACGATGATCATGTCGAACGACGACGAGCCGCAGCCCGATCTCTCCCTGATCGTCAGCCCCGATATCGGCGGGCAGACTTCGATATCGGCGAAGCAGTATCTCGTCGGGGCACCGGAACTCGCCATCGAGGTGGCGCATTCGACCGCCTCGACCGATCTCCATTCGAAGAAGCGGTCTTACGAGCGGTACGGTGTCCGCGATTACATCGTGGTCGTCACGAAGTCTCAGACCGTATACTGGTTCACCCGGCGCGGTGCGAAATTCGCTGCGCTCGCGGCGGACCGCTACGGCATCTTCAAATCCCGCGTTTTCCCCGGACTCTGGCTCGATCCGTCCGCGCTCTTCGAACGTTCACCGAAGCGACTGCTCGCCACTCTGCGTTTGGGCCTCGCCACATCCGAGCACGCCAGGTTCGCCGCCAAACTGCAAGCCAAACTCGCCAAAGCCAAACGCTGATCCGAGGTTCCCATGTTCCCGTTGTCCCGTCGCGAAATGCTCGGCCGCTGCGGCGTTGGCATGGGGATGCTCGGCCTCCAGGCCCTCCTCGGCGACTCCGGACTCCTCGCCGCCGAGGCCAAATCCGATTCCGCGAATCCGCTGGCGCCGAAGGCTCCGCACTTCGCGCCGAAGGCGAAGCGCGTCATCCACCTCTTCGCCAACGGCGGGCCGAGTCAGGTCGATACCTTCGACCCCAAACCGGAACTCGCCAAGTACGCCGGCAAGGCGATCCCGCTCAAGCTCGCCACCGAGCGTAAGACCGGCGCCGCCTTCCCCAGCCCATTCAAGTTCCAGAAGTACGGCAAGTCCGGCATCGAAGTGTCCGAACTGTTCGCCAAGACCGCGGCCCACATCGACGACATCTGCGTCATCCGCTCGATGCACGCCGACGTGCCGAATCACGAGCCGTCGTTCCTGCTGATGAACACCGGCGAATCGCGGCTCGTCCGCCCGAGCATGGGCTCGTGGGTGACCTACGGCCTCGGCACTGAGAACCAGAACCTCCCGGCGTACGTCGCCATGTGCCCCGGCGGGATGCCGCTGCTCGAATCGCAGAACTGGCAATCGGCTTTCCTGCCCGGAATCTTCCAGGGGAGCTACGTCGATACCCGCAGCACCGACCCGGAAAAGCTGATCGAGAATATCCGCAACAAGTTCGCTCCGGACGGCGCCCAGCGCAAGCAGCTCGACTTGCTCATGAAGTTGAATCGCCAGCATCAGGCGGCGCGCGATGCCGACCCGCAGCTCGAAGCGCGGATTCAGTCGTTCGAACTCGCCTATCGGATGCAGAGCGAAGCGACCGACGCCTTCGACGTCAGCAAGGAACCGAAGACGGTTCTCGATGCCTACGGCCCCGGCGAACAGGCGCGCTCCATCCTACTGGCGCGACGATTGGTCGAGCGCGGCGTCCGCTTCGTGCAGGTTTCGCACGGCCCGGTACAACCGTGGGACAGCCACGACGACTTGGAAAAGGAACACCGCCGGCTCGCGGGGCAGGTCGATCAACCGATCGCGGCACTTATTGCCGACCTCAAGCGACTCGGGCTGTCCGAAAGCACGCTCATCATCTGGGGCGGCGAATTCGGCCGCACGCCGGTGGTCGAAATGCCGACTCCCGGCAGCAACGCGGGGAAGGTCAACGGCCGCGATCACAACCACTGGGGCTTCACGGTCTGGATGGCCGGCGGCGGCGTGAAGGGCGGCATGACCTACGGTGCCACCGACGAATTCGGCTTCAAGGCCGAAGAGAACAAGGTCCACGTCCACGACCTGCACGCCACGATCCTGCACCTCCTCGGCTTCGACCACGAGAAGTTCACCTACCGCTATGCCGGCCGCGATTTCCGCCTCACGGATGTGCACGGCAAGGTGGTGAAGGCGATCTTGGCGTAGATCGCTACGGGCAGATCTGCTGCTTCAACCGGACGCGAACGAGCACATCGTTCAGCTTCGCCGTTCCTCTCGATACCTCGGACAAGGCGCTCGACTCGTAAGCCGATTGCAATTCGGCACGCAACCGCTCGTATTCGAGGCGGTGGAAATCCAAGTCGGCTCCACTCAAGGTGGCCTTCTCAATGCCGCCGGTCCTCCGGGCGATCAAGTCGGTCACAGACGGGAGCTTGGCCGTCTCGTTCAGCCGAACCAAATTCGCTTCGACTTCTCCACTACGCATCAGGTGGATGCCCGTCAGCAGCACCCGGTAGATGTACAGCAGCGGCTTGACCCGCGGCGGATCGTCCTTCGCGAACAGCTTCCACTACGTCTCGGCAAAGCCGAGGTAGTGGTGGGCGTGGTGCTTCGTGATGCACTCCGGGGCGAGCGCTTTCAGCTTCTCGAACTCCGCCGTCGCATGGACGATCAGCGGTGACAAAA
>JAYVTJ010000419.1:0-7317 GCA_043774415.1 Fimbriiglobus sp.
ATCTGCGCGACCGAGTCTTTGCCGTACTTCTGCTTCACGTATTGGATCACCAACTCGCGCCGCTCTTGGCAGAAGTCGATGTCGATATCGGGCGGCTCGGAGCGGTTCGGGTCGAGGAATCGCTCGAAGAGCAAGTCGTACTCGAGCGGGCAGACGTGGCTCAAGTAGAGCGCGTAGGCGACGATGGCCCCGCAGCCCGACCCCCGCGCGGTCGAAGGGATGCCCTGCTCCCGGGCGAAGCGAACGAAGTCCCAGACGATGAGGAAGTAGCCGGCGTAGCCCATCTTCTTGATGATGCCGAGTTCGAGGTCGAGCCGGTCGAGCACGGCCTGCGAAAGCGGTTCGCCGTAACGCTCCTTCGCCCCCTGCAGGCAGAGTTCGCGCAGGTAGTCGTCCGGGTTCATCGCCTTCGGCGTGGTGAACACGGGGAAGTGGCGCTTGGCGAAGTCGAGTTGGATGTCCACGGAATCGGCGATGGTCTGACTCAGTGCGACGGCATCGGCGTAGTCCGGGAAGAGCTTGTACATGTCCTTCGGACTGCGGACGAAGTACGGGTTCGCCATCTTCTCTTCGGGATAGGCCTTCTTCTGCGGATTGTGCTCCTTGCGCGTGTTAATGCAGAACAGAACGTCGTGGGCGATGGCGTCGTCGGCGCAGAGATAATGCGCGTCCGCAGTGGCTACGAGAGGGATGCCGAGCTTCTCGCCGATCTCCGCGGCGACCGGCGTGCACAGGTCCTGGAGGCCGATGCCGTTGTTCTGGATCTCGATGAAGAAGTTCTTGCCGAAGAGTCCGTGAAACCACTTGGCGAGCTTCGTCGCTTCTTCGGCGCGGTCCTTCAAGATGAACTGGTTGAACTCCCCGGCGAGGCAACCGCTGAGGCAGATCAGCCCTTCTTTATGGGCTTCGAGCACTTCGCGGTCGATGCGCGGCTTGTAATAAAACCCTTCGAGGAACGCGATGCTGCTGAGTTTGATGAGGTTGCGGAAGCCGACTTCGTTCTGGGCGAGCAGCGTGAGGTGGGCCGCCGATTCGCCCCCCTGCTTGCCGGCGCGGTGGCCGCGGTGACCCGGCGCGACGTACGCCTCGTAGCCGATGATCGGATTGATGCCGCCGGCCTTGCACTTGGTGTAGAACTCGATGGCCCCGTACAGGTTGCCGTGGTCGGTGATCGCGCAGGCGGTCATGCCGAGGGCTTTGGTCTGGGCGACGAGGGCATCGATGCGGTTGAAGCCGTCGAGGAGGCTGTAGTGCGTGTGCAGGTGCAGGTGCGCGAACTTGTTGCGGTCGGCCATGGGGAAGCGGTCTCGCGGACTGTCGGGCGGGACAGCCTATTGTACGGGCCGCTAAGCGACACCAATGAGGACGAAAGACTCAACCCGACTTGCCTTCGACGAAGGTGTGGTCCACTTCTGCCAAAACGCGGCATGCCACGGCCTTACCGCGAATGCGTCCTGGAGCGAATTTCAGATCTCGTAACAACGGCGGGTAGATCCCCCAACACCCACCGGAATACACTCCACTGCCATTGGCGACCGCGTCGATGACGGCGCCCGATTCATCGACCGACAGAAAATAGGCGATGCCGTCGTCGAATGTACTGCAGTCTTCATACTCCGACTGAATCGCTCCAATCAGATTTCTCTCGTGCACTTCGCGCAGGAAATCCGGCAACTCGAGTCTTCGTTGCACGTCCTCGAGATTCAGTACCCTCGGGTATTCGTCCACGCGGAGGTGATCCCATGCCGCGTACAGCTTTTCATCGGCTTTTACTGTTAGCACGACCGCGGGAACGGGCCGATCAAACTTCGGGAACGACTTGGACTTGCCCGCCTTTCCGCGAGCGAATTTCGTGACCTCGCGGACTCGGCCGTTGTTCCAATACAGCGTCGTTTCACCTTCTTGGATTCCGTTGGCGTAATGGGAAATGTCCCAGACAATTCCGTCGGCGTATCTCGTCGTCCGGCCGTGCGGGATCCCGTTTTTCAACTCCCCTTCGTGCTGCCACATGTGTTCGAAAAAGACCTCGTACTCCCAGTGGATCGTGCGCCCATCGTCGCGGAATACTCCCTTTCCGTCTTTGACGACTTGCCGGCCATCGTCTTCCCAGGCGTCGTGAACGATCAATTTCTCGTCGGTGCCATACTCGGCTTTCAATTTCGGCGATCCGTCTTCGAAGAACTTGAGCCACGGACCGACCGACTTGTCTTTCTTCCGGTTGATTTGCTCGGCCAACTGTCCGTTTTCGTGAAAGAGACAGACCGGCTCGACTGCGTAGCCGGTCTTGTCTTTGACATAGCGCTTTTGCAGTAGGCCACTGGGGTAGAACCACTCGATCACGGTGAGCGTGCCTCGCTTGGACTCTTTCCGCATGAGCGTCCCATCGGGCCAAAAATCACCAGAGACTTTGCCAGATTTGTAAAAGATCACCTTGCGGATGGTGCCATCCTCGAAGAACTCGCGATACGCGCCGTTGGGTTTGCCTTTCTTCACTTCGAGATACGTGCCGACCGCGCCATTCGGCTGCGCGATCTCGACCGAGCCGGTGAATTGGGGGTCGATGGGTCTGCCCAATTCGTCGTTTGCCAACTCCGCGATATTCGAGCGGATCCACTTCTCCATCGCTCGGTCGCACTTGGTGCGAACGCCCTCGAAACCTCGGTCGAGCTTGTCGAACTCTTTAATGCTGCCGAAGAGTCCGTCCCACGGAGTGTCGACAGCGAATGCCCGTCGATGGGCGCGGTAAATTGCGACCGCATCCCGGAGCAGGGCACCGGCCTTGGTCAACTCGAGTGCTTCGAAAAGGTCCGCAGCCGATTCGATCCCAACTTCTCCACCGTGATTGAAGAAGAACTGCGTGAATCCTCCGTTCGGGACATCGATCGACAGACGCGCCCAAGCACACACCGCTGGGTGATCGTCGGTGAGTTTCCCGTTCCGATTCCCTTCGCGGAATCCAGAGATGGCCTCGGCGAGTGCAGAAATCAACTCGCCCTCGGTGAGCCGGTAGAAATCGATGCGGTTCAGACAGGGCAACAGGGTGCCTCGAGAGCTCTTCTGCCGGATGTCGCTCATGCGGTCAACCCTTGCCGATAGCGTTGTGCAATTTCGGAGCGATCAGCCGCCCGTGGAGTTCGCGCAGCACATCGGCGTCGCTTGGGCAATCCGTCGGAAGCAGCACCTTCAGCGGGATGGCCACTTCGTCGAGCCGATAGGCCGTGCCGGGGCGGTGGATGCCGTAGACCGCCGTGGGGAACCTCACGGCCGGCGCGAACGCGAGATGGTTGGTCGGCGCATCGAGCAGGATCACGGGGATGCGCTCCAGAGCCGCGAGTGCATCCGGCGGAAGCCCGCGCGTCGTCTCGGCGCCGAGGATCACGGCGGCATCGATTTCCCCACGCGACAGCAATTCCGGGGCGGTGAACTCGCCGGGGTTGTACCTCGGATAGCCGGCCGCAAAGTTGACCCCGAAGGGGTACCCGGTCTGCCAAGTCAGCACGGAATCGGCCCCGGCGACATCGCCGTAGCGGCGCATCCGGCGGGCGTAGAAGCGGCGCCGCGTGTCCGGGTCGGTGTGATCGTTGAGATCGGTGACGAGTTGCAGCAGCGCTTCGATTGTGCGGTGCGCCAGCCGGCCCTGCGTGAGGCCCGCGCCGAAGAAGACGACGCCGAAGTGGCAGGCCGTCATCATCTCGGCGAGCGCTTTCAGCTCGGGGGGCGCATCGGTCGCGATTCCCTTCACGAGCATCCGCAGCGTCCAGAGCGCGTCCCAGTTATCATCAGCCGGAATGCGCAGGAACGTGTCCGCGCGCTCCGCAGTCGCGGTCTCTTCCGCATCGACGACGACGAGCTTCACCGACGGCGGGCAGTAGCGTTCGAGGTGGCGCGGATGCGTGACGACGGGGTCGCTGCCCCAGAAGACGACGAGGTCGGCGCGCTGTTTCACTTCGCCGAGCGTGCAGGTCGATTCGCCGACCTGCTGCAGCGCGACGATGGAGGGCGCATGCCCCGTACTCGCGGTGGTGTCGATGGTGGCACCGAGGAAGTCGGCGAGCGCCACCGCCGCGCGCTGCCCCTCGGTCGTACTGCGCGACAGCCCGTAGATGAGCGGGGCACGCGAGTCTTTGAGGATTGTCGCGGCACGGCGGTAAGCGTCGTCCCACGCAGCGGAAGTACCGGCGATTTCGGGGAGCGCATTCGCCTGCGACGATTGACCCAAGAACCACGGCCGCGCGAGTTCGCAGGCACCGACCGCTTCGACGATGCGCCCGTCTTCCACCGTGATGCGCAGATCGTCGCAGACGCATCCGCACACGGTGCAGGCCACATCGGTGAACGTCCGCGGGAGAGTCTCGGGATTCGTCATCGGCCTCGTTTTACTTTTTCTCGGTCACCGTGAGCCAAAGATCGCCCGTCGTGCTGTCGAAGTCGGCGAGGGCCGCAGTCGCGAAACTCCGGCTGGCCTCATCCCCCTTCTTCATGACCCCCAGCTTGATCGGCCCGCCGCCGAAGCGCTTCGTCGCGGTCAGCTTCAGCACGACCTTCGCCGCATCGGGATTCGCGGGCACCACGACTTCGGCCGTCACCCCTTCGGGCAAGCCGGTGGCGAACGGGATCAGCTCGCCGGTGTGGCCGTTCTTGCGCGTCAGGGCGATCGGGATTTCGAGCGGCGTGCCGACGACCACCGTGAACCGGTCGGCCGCGACCGTCGCTCCGACCTCCGGCAGCGACGGGGTCACCCGCAGCCGATAGACGTGACGCGGCCCCGCGGTGCCGAAGAGATCGCGGACTTCGACTTTGTACGTCCCGGTGGTCGGCGGCGTGAACGCGGTGTCGAGCGGCCCGCCGAGGGTCGCCGGTTCGGCGCGGAGCAGTGTCTTGCCAGCGGAGTCGATCACCTTCAGCACGGGTGTCAGCGCCGAGCCGAGCGCCGCGGAATCGAGGCGGATCGCCAGCGGCTTCCCGGCGGTGCCCGCGATGCTCACGACCGATGCGGTATCGGCTTTCTCCAATCGCGTCGTGGCAGTGAAAGGGGGTGTCAGCGGCTTGTCAGCGGCGGGGAATTCGAAGCAGGCGTGCGGCTCGCGGAGGACGGCGAACGGGTTCGCGGTGTCGATGCGGTCCGCCGATTTGCCGAGCTTCGCGGTCTTGGCCTTTAGGTTCCAGCCGTGGAGTGCCAGTTCGACTTCGCGGTCGCGCTCGGCGGCCAGCGGCGTCGCGAAATCGACGAACTCCTCGGTCGTGAGGGTCAGTCGGTAGACGCAGGCCGGGGAGCCGAAGTGGCGGATGGTGCTATCGGGGGCCGACGGGAACGCGAAAAGCCGAACGGCGTAGGTGCCATCGGCCGGCGCGGTGAAGGCGAGTTCGGGATCGAGCCCGCGGGCGTCGTGATTCTGCTCCAGCACTTCTCCTTCGGGGGAGAGCAGTTGCAGAATCGCATCCATCGGCGAACGCAAGGAGCGGTGGGCGTCGAGCGAGGCGACGAGCGTCTGCCCCTTCGTCAGCTTCACCCGGAAGCAATCCACATCACCGCTCTTCGCGAGCACGCCGTTCACCGTGCCCGGGAGCGCGACGACCTGCGCGATCTTCGGCTCGTCGTTCGGCTCGACCTCCGCGACATCCGGCAGTCCGCCGACGATGAACGGCCGCAGCGCGCTCGCGCCGCTGTCGTCGTAGAAGCGCAGCCGGGCGACGCCGAGCGGCGCATCGGCCGCGATCGCAATCGCGAGCTTACCCTTCGGCCCCTCGGCCTTCACCGAGACTCCGGGGGTGTCGCACCAGACTCGCACGGGCCAGTTGTCGAAGGTGCCGGTCGCGCTGACGGTGGTCGTGGTGCCGCGCTGGGCGCCACCGGGGGTGAGCGTCGTCACCGTCGGCGGCGCGGCGAGTGCCGTCGAGGTGAGCAGCAGCGCGATGGCGAGCGGGCGGAGAAGCATGGCTCAGCCCATCAGTTCTTTGATGGGGGTGCCGTCGCTGACGATGTGCGTCGGCCGACCCTGCGGCGTGTAGAGCATCTTGTCCGGGTCGATGCCGAGCTTGCGGTAGATGGTCGAGGCGAAGTTCTCGGGCGAGAGCACGCGCTCGACGGCCGCGTAGCCCTTCTTGTCGGTGGCGCCGATCACTTGGCCCCCCTTGATGCCTCCGCCGGCCATCAGCACGCTCATGGCGTTCGCCCAGTGGTCGCGGCCCGGTTTGTTCTGCCCGGAAAGCGTCGAGATCTGCGGGGTCCGCCCGAACTCGCCGAGCGCGATGACCAACGTACTCTCCAGCATCCCGCGTTCTTCGAGATCGATCAGCAGCGCCGCGACGGTGGTATCCCACCCCGGCAGGCGGTTCTTCAGCGCCTCGAAAATACCCGAGTGGTGATCCCAGCCGCCGTCGTTGATCGTGACGAACGGCACCCCCGCTTCGACCAATCGCCGGGCGAGCAGCGCGCGCTGGCCGAAGGAGTTCCGCCCGTAGTGGTCGCGCACTTTCGGAGCTTCCAGTTCGATGCGGAATGCGGCCTGGGCCTCCTTCGACCGCATCAGGTCGTGTGCCTGCTGATAATGCTCATCGAGCGCCACGGCCGGGTCGCCGGCGGTTTTGTCGAGGATGCGCTGGAAGCGGTCGACATCGCTGCGGAGCGAGCCGCGGTCGGCGAAGCGTCCCTCCGTGATGCCCGTCGGGAGCGCCACATCGCGGACGCGGAAGCCGCCCGCGTTCGGATCGCTGTCCACGACGAACGGGGCGTACTTGGCGCCGAGGAAGTTCGGCCCGCCCGAGCGCGTCATCCCCGGCATGCTGAAGTACGACGGCAGCCCGACGGGGGCCGGTTTCTCGTGGGCGATCACGGAGCCGAGGCTCGGGTGGAAGCTGACGAACGCCCCGCAGCCGACGGGGATCGTCGGCGGAGCGCCGGTCATCATGTAGTGATTGCCGGCGCCGTGGTTCCCCTGATCGTGGCGGATCGACCGGACGAGGGCGTACTTGTCGAAGTTCGCCGCCAGTTGCTTCATGTGTTCGGAAAGGAAAACGCCGGGCACTTTGGTGGCGACGGTTTTGAACTCGCCGCGGAACTCGACCGGCGCATCGGGCTTGGGGTCGAAAGTTTCGAAGTGGGTCGGCCCGCCGTCCATCCAGATGAGGATGCAAGCTTTGGCCTGGGGCGCGATCTTGGAAACGGTCTCGCGGGCGCGCAGCGCGCTGACGAACCCGCCCCCGAGGAGGGTGCCCAGCCCGAGCTGGAGGAAGTCGCGGCGGGAGGTGGGCATAGTCGTGACCTTCAGCATGACCCGGAAAGAAATCTCAGTACGAGCCACCGGGCCTGTCCCGGTG
>JAYVTJ010000420.1:0-3584 GCA_043774415.1 Fimbriiglobus sp.
GTCGCCGTCGAGGAACTTCGATCCGAGGTCGAGGTAGGTCACGGTGTCGTCGTCGAACTTCGCGAGCCGCCCGTTGATCTCGGCGACCTTCGGCTGGAGACTCTCGGCCCCCGCGACTCGATCTTCCGGCGGCACGGGCCTGCCGCTGCGGGGAAGCACGCCAAGCAGGAGGACATGCGACTTCGGCTTCTGCTTGCCCAGTTCCGCGAGGATCGCTTTTATCCCATCGGCGATCTCCGCCGGCGAATTGTTCCCGATGTTGTTCGTGCCGATCAGGACGACGATGACTTTCGGATCGAGGCCCGCGAGTTCTTTCCCCGCCGCGATCCGCCAGAGGAGATGCTGCGTGCGGTCGCCGCCGATGCCGTACTCGGCGACCTTCCAGGCCGCGGGCAACTCGGCCCACGCTTTTTTGCCCTCGACCTCCCAGCGGTGGGTGATCGAATCGCCGAGGAAGAGCACCACGACGCCCCCCTTCTTCGAGCGTGCCACGAACGACTCGTGCCGCTCGGTCCACGTCTCGAGGGGGCGCGCCTCCGCGACCGCGGCGGTGTTGACCTGCTTCGGGGAGTCGGCCGAGCCGAACAGTGACACCGCACTGACAGCGGCCGCGATCCGGAGTGCGCGGGCGATGGGCGACTGCACGGCGCTCGCTCCTCGGGGTGGCTTGCGAAAAAAGCCCGCTTCCGGAGAAGCGGGCCTTGAGTTGTTGCCGAATCGGGTGGAAGACTCAGTTCATTCCGCCGCCGGGGCCGCCCGGACCCATCGGGCCGCCGGGCCCCATCGGACCGCCGATCCCCCCCTGCCCCGGATCTTCGCCGCTCGAGCGGAGCTCGATATCGCGCCACGACGGGGCGATGGCGTTCGTGAAGGCGATCCAATCCGACGCGAACGTCTTGAAGGCGTTCTCGTCGATCGCAGTGAGATCGGCATTCATCAGGTTGAAATTGCGGGCGAACAGTTCGACCACGACTTTGCTATCGATGCGCATGTCGCGGGGGAGCTTGTCGAGTTCCGCGAAGAAGCGGTGCAGGGCCGGGGTGTTGGTCTTGGCGAGATAGTACATCAGCGCCCACGACGTGACCTGGGCCTTCGACTCCAGCTTCCCGCGGACGGTCGCGCGGTCGGGTGCGGTGTCGAGGGTACCGCCACCACCGGGAATACCCCCGCCTGGGAACATGGGGCCACCGGGGCCGCCGGGAAACATGGGACCGCCGGGGCCGGGAGGTACGCCGGGGCCGGGGGGACGACCGGGGCCACCGCCCGGCCGCGGGGGCGGACCTTGCGCATCGGCGGTGCCGCGCGGTGCGGGATTCGCGAAGCCCATCTGCTTGCCGCCCGGAGGGGCGATGCCGCCCGGTCCCATCGGGGGCATCCCACCCGGTGCGATGCCGCCGGGCGGCGGCGGCGCGAAACCGCCGTTGCCGCCGGGCGCCGCGACAACGGGCGGAGGATCGATGTCGAGCATGGTCCGCACGGCGTCGAAGTATCGGTCGGTCAGGACGTTCAGCAGGATGTCTTTGGGGGGGGAACTCAGTTCTTTCTTCATCCAGAGGTCGCGCCATTCGCGGAGCAGCACGAAATTCGCCGAGCCGTAGCCGGCGAGGATTCCGACCGCGGTCGCGTTCTTGCCGGTCGGCGTCTTCACCACGCCCGCGTTCTTCGGCTTGTGCAGCAGAGAGGCGATCCCGTTGTCGATCCACTTCGGCAGGATCACGTGCTTGGGGAGGATGTCGAGCGACGAATAGAGCTGGCGCGTGCCCTCCCGGGTAATGGCCGCTTCGGACGCTTCGTCTTCGAGGGCGCGATCGACAAGCGCGTAGGTCATCGTCCGGAAGAGGTCGCTGAAGTCGCCGTCTTTCACGAGGGGCGACTTGCCCTTGAGGAGTTCCTCGCGGTTCCAGCCGTCCTGGTACTTGGCCTTCGCGATTTCCGCGAACGATTTCCCGGCTTCGTCGAGGCGGAGCGGGGAGAGGACCACGATGTTGTGCGCGGGCGAGTAGAAGGAATCGGAGAGGATCGGCGTCCCATCGAGGCGGGGGCGCAGTTCCTCAACGTCGGTCGCGCGGTTCGCGAGGACGACCACGAGACGCTTCTCCGGGAACTTGAGGGCTTTGCCCTGCACCGCGTGCCAGAGGTAGAACGCCTTGAAGTTCCGCTCGAGCTGCGCGAGTCGGCGGTTGATGGTCTCGGCACCCACCGACTGCTCGCCGAAGTGGATGAGCGCGTAGTGCTTGTCTTCGGCGACCGAGTTCGCCTTGAGCCGCTTCCGCCACTCCTCGGCATCGGCCGGGGAAGGCAGGGCCTCGTCGAACTTCGGCCGCATCTGGGAGAACGTCTTGACGAACTGCACGATGCGCGGGGGAGCGTCGCGCTTGGGGTCGTAGGCCTTCTCGAGTTCGGCGGCGTAGGTCAGCGCGAGTTCGACGTGGTCGGTCGAGAGGGCGTAGGAGATGATGTCGAGCAGACCGTCGAGCTTGCGGTCTTTGCCCCACTCGGTGTGGCGCTTTTTGATCTCGCGCTCGACCGTATCGCTGATCGAGTAGATCTGCACGTTCACGCGGTCGTCGAAGAGGAGCGTCTTGCCGTACTCGTGGGTCGCCCAGTAGCTGCTCGGATTGCTGTTCCGGTTGAGCGGCTTGCCGGCGTAGACCACACCCGGTGCGACGGACTTGACCGGGACGAGCGCGAAGACGGAGCGTTCGTCGCGCGGAACGGTCGAACCCGCGCCGGGCAACATGCCACCGCCGGGGAACATGGGCCCGAGTCCACCGCCGGGGAACATGGGTCCGGGTCCACCGCCCGGCATGGGCGGGCCAGGAGGCATCGGGACTCCGCCCGGAAACATCGGACCACCCATCGGCGGACGCCCCGGCCCATCGGTTCCGGGAGCGGCGCCGTCCTCGCCTGCAATCTTCACCCGGATCACGAGGTAGCCGGCGTTGTTCGGCGGCGGAGTTTGAGCCTCGGCGGCGACCCCCGTGAGGGCCAGCCCGGCGGCGGCGGATAGCCAGCGCTTCATGATCGATGCCTCGGTTTGGAGTCGGGTATTATTGTCGCGCGATTCCGGTCGTTCCGCCAGCGCCATTTCATCGATTCGTCGGATAGACGAGCAGGAACGACTTAGCATCGGCGAAGAGCTGTTGGCCGTTCGCCGGTTTGTTGTCGCGCTGCCAGTCGTCGATGAGTTCCAGTTTGACCGCGTTCATGCCGCCCGCGCCCGCGGTCGGGTTGAGCACGGGGTTGAATAGCCCATCGGCAGCTTTTTTCACCAGCGAGTTGATCGATTCCTTCTGCTTCGCCGCGAGCCCGGCCCTTTTCGATACGGCCGCTTGCCAATCCTGGAACGCCGCGTTCATCCGGCCGGCGTAGCCCTTCCACGGCAGCGAATTGTCTTCGGGGTTGGTCGCCTTCGCCGCGAAGACCACCCGGCTGCCGTAGGAGACGGCGTAGGCCAGTTCGTCGAGATTCACACTGGCGGTGGGAGTCACGCGGACCAGGCCGATCACCGCTTCGGCGACTTCTTTCCGGTTGAACGCCGGGGTGATCGCGGGGTCGCCGATGGCGACGCGAGCCAGCGTGAA
>JAYVTJ010000421.1:0-3913 GCA_043774415.1 Fimbriiglobus sp.
AAGGGCGCACCAGTGGGATCAGACCCCTGCCACCTGCACCAGAATCTCCAGATTCGCTCGAAGATCGTTCGGGCCTGGCTGATTCAGTCGAAGTATCAAAATAGTTACCACTCCCTTGCGACCTCCGACCTCGAAGACCCACTCGCCAGACCCCCGCACAATGTGAGTGCAGGTTGTTGTCCCGCCTCCGGCAGCCACTTGTGCGGCGATGTCATCCCCAATCGCATGCAGCGCGATATCGATGTCGGCATACCCTCTGAAATCCGGGCCGGAGCACAGCATGCGGTAGCTCTTGGTGTACACCCCCTGTTCGCAGCGAACCCCATCGCAGGTCAATTGCGAAATATCGGCCGGCTTGACTCCGTTCAGGTGCCGCATCACGGTAATCAACCAGTCGAATGAGTCCAAGAACCGACTCGATGGAGCGGCAGGGGTGGTACCCGGGAGTAAGTAGCGATCGATGGCGACACCCGCAAGCAGCAACACCACTCCAAAAGCTGAAACGGCCAAGTGAGTGCGCATCACTGCCTCCGCCGCCGAACAGGGATTATCCGGCGTATTGGCCGGGGATGCTCCGCCATATTCGCCGGCCTATTGGAGTGCTGTCAAGCGAAATACCCACCGATTGGCGCAGGAGAGTCCATATCAATCGGGTGATATCCGGAAGATTTGGTGGACTATCGCCGAGCACCCGAAAGCTGCTCGACGCATTTTGGACCCCCGTCGTAAGTCGTCAGCAGGCATGGCCTGTCCGAAGTGTTGCATCTGTGTCCGGCGAGTTGCAAGTCTGTCCGACGCTGGGTGGGGGGAATGCGCCGGACAGACGCGCCGCGGTCAATTCGACGTGGACATCGTCCGCAGCATATCTTCGACCGTCTTCAAGCGCCAGCCGATGCCGAGCACGTTCGGCAGGCGGATCTCGCGCTTGTCGCCCGAGCCGAGCTTCAGGATCAAGTCGCCCGAACCGAAGCCCAGGATGTAGTGCCGGAACAGGTCGTCGCGCTGCTTCTCCATGCTGATGCCCATCGTCGGGTAGGTCTGCACGGCGTCGCCGATGTGCTCGCACACCTTGATCTGCCCCGGCGTGAAGATCACGTACGCCCGCTGGTCGAACACCCAAGTGGCCAGCGCCCAGAGCACGAACACGGCCACGCCGATGGTGAGGTAGCCGGCCATGTTGATGTGGATGTGGAGGTCGCCGACGGTCTCGAAGATCTTGTCCCAGAGGTTCAGCAGCGAGACGATCACGGCCACGAGGAAGGCCATCATGATCACGATGAACGACCAGAGTCCGCGGAGCGGCACGTTCGTGATGATGATGACGAGGATCAGCACGACGACGAAGAAGGAGCCGAACGCGGCGTTCGCCGAGATGCGGGCTTTGAAGGGTTCGAGCTTGTCGGCGCCGGGTGTCGCGCTGCGCTTGGCCGCATCGTCGAGGGTCTTGTTGACGAAGATCGGTTCGCCGGTGTTGGGATCCTTCTCGTTCGTCTTGTACTCGAGCTGGAACTTGCCGGAGCGATCGCCGATGGACGTGACGCTGCTGTGCGGGGGCACGATGGCGAGCCGGTTGTTCTCGAAGTAGGTCCACGCGGCCATGAAGAAGGCGAGCGCCCAGACGGGCCACCAGTAGAAGAGGTTCGAGTGGCTGATGAGTTTGATTTCGGTGTTCGCCCGCGTCCGGGTCGGGCCCGCCGTCGTGACCGCCCCCGGCGGGGTGGAACTCGCATAGGGCGTATCGGGGGTGTTGGGCGTGGACATCGTGCGGAAGCCCTGCGGGGGTGATGGGAGTGTCGGGAGCTATTCGCCTGAAGGGCGACCGACTTTCGATGGATCGTTACGCCGCTTCGTGATCGTGCTCGTACTGCTTCACCTTTTCGAGCCGGCGCTCGTGGCGGCCCCCTTCGAAGCGCGTTTCGAGCCACGTCCGCACCATGCGCTCGATGACCTCTTCGGAGAGTAGGTCGGCCGAGAGACAGAGCACGTTGGCGTCGTTGTGGAGCCGGCTCATCTCGGCGTCGACCACATCCCGGCAGTTCACCGCGAGCACGCCGTGGACCTTGTTCGCCGCGATGCACATGCCGTGGCCCGTGGCGCAGATGAGCACGCCGCGGTCGTCTTTGCCGCTGGCGACCGCTTCGGAAACGGGGATGGCGATGTCCGGGTAATCGACGCTCGCGGCGCTCGTCGTGCCGAAATCGTTCACGGTGTGCCCCAGCCCCCGGAGCATGTCCCCGAGACGCTGCTTCACGGCGACGCCGCGGTGATCGTTGCCGATTGCGATGTTCATGGCCCCAACCATTCCGGAATTAAGCGATCCAATTGGGCGGCGATCACCCGGGCGCACACCCGGTATTCGTCCGTGTCCCCGCCGATCGGGTCGGGGATGTCCTCGCCGATGCAGAGCAATTTCGGCTCCGGTCCCGCGGCGTACCGCGCGACCAGCATCAGGTGCATGTCCGTCATGGCGATCACGTCGGTCGCCGCCGTCAGCATCTCGGGCGTCAGCGGCCGACTGCGGTGCGCGGCCAGTTCGGCCCCGAACTCTTCGGCCACCTGCGTCGCTTGGGCATTCGCCCGGTCGCCCGGCAGCGCCATCACTCCGGCCGACGCGACTTCGAACCCGCGCGTTACGAGTTCGCCTTCCGAGCACCCGAGCGCCTGCGCCAGCTTCGCGCGGCAGAGGCTCTCCGCGAGCGGGCTGCGGCAGGTGTTCCCCGTGCAGACGAACAGGATCGACCGGCGGATTCGCGGGGCCGACATCTCGGCGCTGGGGGAATCCGCAGCCATCGACACCGGCCCTCGGACGGACGCAACTCCCTCAATTTACGAAGTTCGCCGGGGCGTTACAACTGTCCGCTTTTCCGGAGGGCATCCGGTGTGCATCGGGATAAAATGGCGGAGTCGATCCTTTCCCGACGGAGGCCTTCCGATGACCCGCGACCCGCACGATGTGGTGAAGCTCTATTCCGGCCCGCTCGAAATCGTCGAGGCCCACTTGGCCACGCTCGACGCCGAAGGGATCGCCGGCAACGTGGTCGGCACCGAACTCGCCGCCGGCTTGGGCTCGGTGCTCCCCGGTTCGACGGAACTCTGGGTCCACCGCGCCGACCACGTCCGTGCGGAAGCGCTCCTCGCGAAGCTGGAGAAGCCGCACCGCGAGCCGGCGAAGTTCCCGCACCCGACCGATTCCCCGAAGCCCGGCCCCGGCCCCGCCCGGCACGAACCGTGGATCAATCCGAACCCGCAGGGGTGATCGGACCGAACACTGACATCTGATAACGGACGACTGATTTTCCCTAAATAGCTGTCAGTTGCCAGTTATCAGTTTCCACTCCCGGAACCCTCCCCCATGCGCCGCACGCTCGCCGCTCTGCTGCTCCTGTCCGCAGCCGGTCCGGCATCCGCCGGCAACCCCGTCGAAACGGCGGCCGCACTCGCCGCGGCCGTGCGCGACGGTGCCGACGGAGATACCATCGAAGTCGCCGCGGGGACGTTCGAACTCGATGCCCCGCTCGATTTGAAGGCGAAGATGACGCTCAAAGGGGCGGGGCTCGACAAGACGATCCTCACGCACACGAAAAACTGGAAGCCGTCGACAAAATCGCTGCCCGATCCGGAAATGAAATTGGACGGTTTGGACACCGACGCCTACCTCATCCGCCTGAAGCGCGACACGGCCGGCGTGACCATCAGCGATCTGACGCTGCACACCCCGCAACTGCACGGGGCGATTTTCGCGTGGTTCCACACCGGCCTGCACGTGCATCACGTGCGGATCCGAGAAACCCTCTCCAGCGGGATTCGCACCTTCGGATGGGTCTGATCCCACTGGTGCGCCCTTTTCCCTTCGCTAATTCCTTTTCCGATCTCGAGCTTCGTAGGAGTGGTCTATAACACGCGGCGTCCGACT
>JAYVTJ010000422.1:0-10160 GCA_043774415.1 Fimbriiglobus sp.
GGCCGCCCGCGTCGTGAGGGTGTCCACCTTCGCCTGCCCCTCCGACATCGGCCTGCAGGACAACGAAATGGGCACCGGGACGTGGGACCGCATCCGCTCCAACTACGTCGCGAACTGGGGCAACACCGATTACGGCCAGCGGACCAAGAGCGGGGTGATCTTCGGCGGAGCGCCGTTCATCCCCAAAAAGGGCGTCCGGATCACCGACATCACCGACGGCACCACCAACACGCTGCTGATGTCCGAGACGCTCGTGATCGGGCCATGGACCGGCTGGGGCGGGCCCCTGAGCGATGTGAGTGTCGCCTGTGGCGGTCAAGCGTTCGAAGGGTATTACCCGCCCAACTACTCCGGAGGCGATGAAGTCGCGCGGTACTGGCCCGACACGGCCCTCAACCAGCGTCCCGCTCCCGTTTGGGCCGGCGGCGGCGAATTCGAACAGCTCAACCAGAGCTTCGTGGCACGGAGCAAGCACACGGGCGGCGTCAACGCCGCGATGTGCGACGGTTCCGTGAAGTTTTACCGCAACGGCATCAACCCGCAGACGTGGCGGAACCTCTCCACTTCCCAGGGCGGCGAAACTCAAACGAACGATTGACGGAGAGCCACA
This sequence comes from Fimbriiglobus sp., assembly GCA_043774415.1. Taxonomy (GTDB): domain Bacteria; phylum Planctomycetota; class Planctomycetia; order Gemmatales; family Gemmataceae; genus JALHQU01. Next base: position 611 of record JAYVTJ010000422.1, read on the forward strand.
ATATGCGAACGCTATCTCTCCTCTTGGGCCTCGCGGCGCTGGCCGGGTGCTCCGCGACCGACACCCGCGTGGCCGTCGCCGGCACCGTGATGAACGGGGCTGCGCCGCTCGCCAGCGGCATCGTCCGCTTCACGCCCGACGCCGGAGTTCCGGTCGCCGCGGGCATCACGGCCGGCAAGTATTCCGCGCAGGTGCCACCGGGGAAGTACAAGGTGACGATCGAGGCCAACTCCGGGGCGATGATTGGCAACGGCATGGCACCGTCGAGCGAAGAGCGGCTGAAAGGTCCGAAGCTGACGCCGATCCCCGAGAAGTACCGCCTCGGCATCCCGACCGACATCGCCGGACCGAACCCGGCCCTCGATTTCGATCTCGCGAAGTGACTTCACGCCGCAGCCTTCGCATCCGTCGTCAGCAGCGGTGTGAAATATCGGCGATAGCCCCAGATCAGAAAGACCTCCAGCACCAGTAAAATGATCCCCATCGGCGGGGCCGAGAATTTCACCAGCAGCACGTCCCACAGCGCGATGTTCACCGTCACGGGCACGAGCAGGATCAATCCGAGCGGAGCCATGCGTCCCGTGAGCAGCAGGATGCCACCGGCGATCTCCAGCACCTTCACGACGACGAAGTAGTCGGTCGCCTTCAGCACACCGGCGAAGGTCCGGGCATGTTCCGTCGGCGGCGGATCCATCGGCGGCATGAAGTGGAGGAAGAAATCGGAGCCGAGGACGGCGAAGAGGAGTCCCACGAGGACGCGGATGACCAAGATGGTCCATTTCATGGCGGTGACCCTTCGGAATTGCGGCGGCGGATCACCTCACTCTACTCGCGGCGACCCGCCCGTCTTGCACGGTGGCCTTCCGCCTGCGGCGCACTTCCGTAAAATGCAACGCTGCGACGCTCTCTATCCGCTGCCGAATCCGAGACCTCCGCGATGACGCCGACCGCCGAACCGATCGCCCCGCCCAAGCCCTCCCCCGTCGAAGGCTTCAAGGACACTTCGCGCTACCTCAAGGGCGACATCCTCGAAGAGCTGGCCCAGGATACCGACCACTTCACCGAGCAATCGAAGCAGCTCATCAAGTTCCACGGCACCTACCAGCAGGAAGACCGGGACGCCCGCAAGACGCGCGCGAAGCCCGGCGTCGGCAAGGCCTACATGATGATGCTCCGCCTGCGCATGCCCGGCGGCGTCATGACCGCCGCGCAGTACCTCGCGATGGACGACATCTGCGGGAAGTACGCCAACGGCACGCTGCGCTTCACAACGCGCCAGAGCATCCAGCTCCACGGGGTGCTGAAGGGGAACCTCAAGGCGACCATCGCGAGCATCAACGAGACGCTGCTGAGCACGATCAGCGCCTGCGGCGACGTGAGCCGCAACGTGATGAGCTGCCCGGCGCCGCTCGCCGACCCGACGCGCAAGCAGATGCAGGAGCTGGCGACACAAGTGGCCGATCACCTCACGCCCGTGGCGGGGAAGCAGTCGTACATCGAGATGTGGCTCAACGGCAAGGTGGTGGCGCCGCCCGAAGATCCGAACGTCGCCGAGCCGATCTACGGCAAGCTCTATCTGCCGCGGAAGTTCAAAGTCGGCTTCTCGCGGCCCGACGACAACTGCATCGACATCTACGCCCAGTGCCTCGGGTTCCTCGCCATCGTCGAAGGCGGCAAAACGCTCGGGTACAACGTCCTCGTCGGCGGCGGCATGGGCATGACCAACTCGAAGCCCGAGACCTTCCCGCACCTCGGTCAGCCGGTCTGCTTCGTGACCCCGGACGAAGTCGTCTTCGCGGCCGAGGCCGTCATCAAGCTCTTCCGCGATCACGGCAACCGCGCCGACCGCAAGCGCGCCCGCATCAAGTACCTCGTGGCCGACTGGGGCGTCGAGAAGTTCCGCGAGGTGTTCGCCCGCGATTACTTCAAGAAGACCCTCGTGCCGCCGAAGGAGGCGCCGATCGCCGGCGTCGATCTGCATCTCGGCTGGCACGCGCAGGGCGGCGACAAGTGGTTCCTCGGCGTCAGCGTCGAGAACGGCCGCGTGAAAGACGAAGGCTCCTACCGCCTGCGGTCGGCGCTGCGGGCCATCGTCGAGAAGGTCGGCTGCACCATGCGGGTGACCGCGCAGCAGGATGTGCTCCTGTGCGACGTGGCGACCAAGGATCGCCCCACGGTCGATTCGCTGCTGAACGAGTACGGGGTGCCGCGGGCCGAGAACCTCAGCATGGTGCAGAAGTGGAGCATGGCCTGCCCCGCGATCCCGACCTGCCCGCTCGCCATCAGCGAGAGCGAGCGCTTTCTACCGGGAGTGGTCGATCAGCTCGAAGGGGAGCTGGCCGCGATGGGGCTGGCCGAGCAGCCGATCAGCATCCGGATGACGGGCTGCCCGAACGGCTGTGCCCGACCGTACAATTCGGACATCGGCATCGTCGGCCGGTCCGGGGAGAAGTACACGCTCTACGTCGGTGGCCGCATCGAAGCGGATCGCCTGAGCTTCGAGCTACAGGATCTGGTGCCGAAGGATCAGCTCGTGCCGCGATTGAAGGTGCTGATGGGCAAGTACAAGGACGACCGGCACTCGGGCGAAGGCTTCGGAGACTACTGCCACCGCATGGGCAAGGATGCGCTCGTCGGGCTGCTGGGGTGAAAGCGATTCCCGTTAGCCGGACGCGCAAGCGACGGTGTCCGTATCGGGATTCTTGACGTTCCCCGACCACGACGCGACCGTCGCTTGCGCGTCCGGCTAACGAAGCGGAAGCGTGAAGCGTCCTCACCCCAGCGCCGATTTCACCGCGCCCGCCAATCCGTCGATCTCCGCTTTCGTCCGCTTCTCCGTCACGGCGACCGTCAATCCATCCGCGTATGCCGGGTACCAGCGGCGCGTCGGCAACCCCGCGTGGTAACCGACTCCCCGAAGTTGCTTGAGCATGGTCGGAACATCGCCCGGCAGGCTCAGCGTGAACTCCTTGAAGAAGGGCCGATCGAACTTCATCTTCACTCCAGGGATCGCGCACAACTGCTCCGCGGCGTAGTGGGCCTTGCGGACGCACAACTCGGCCGTCTCCTTCAGACCCGCCGGACCGAGCGCCGTCAAATGTACCGCCGCCCGCAGCGCGAACAGCCCCTGATTCGTGCAGATATTGCTCGTGGCCTTCTCCCGGCGGATGTGCTGCTCGCGCGTTTGCAGCGTGAGCACCCAGCAGCGCTTCCCGTGGCGGTCGGTCGTTTCGCCGACGAGCCGGCCGGGGATCTTGCGGACGTACTCATTGCGGCACGTCAGGATGCCCAGGTACGGACCGCCGAAGCCGAGCGGGATGCCGAGGCCCTGCCCTTCGGCGACGGCGATGTCGGCCCCGTGTTCTGCGGGATTTGTCAGCAGCCCGAGTGCAACGGGATCGAACACGTCGATGAAGATGGCCCCGGCTTTGCGCGCCGCGACGCCGATGGCCTTCATCTCTTCGAGGTGCCCGAAGAAGTTCGGCGACTGCGCCACCACGGCGACCGTCGAATCGGTCACGGCCTTCGCCACATCGTCCGGGTTCAGGAAGCCATCGGGTGTCGGCAGCGTCCGCACCGTGCACTTGAGGTTCCGCACGTAGGTCGTCAGGATCTGCCGATATTCGGGGTGAACGCTCTCGGCGATCAGCACCTCCCCTGTGCGGCCCGTGATGTTCAGAGCCATCAGCACCGCTTCGGCGACCGCGGAGCCGCCTTCGTACAGGCTGGCGTTCGCGACGTCCATGCCCGTGAGCTGGGCCATCATCGTCTGGTATTCGTAAACGACCTGCAGCGTCCCCTGGCTCGCCTCGGCCTGGTACGGCGTGTAGGCCGTGTAGAACTCCGAGCGCGACGCGATGGTGTCCACGACCGTCGGGATGAAGTGGTCGTAAGCCCCGCCGCCGAGAAAGCAGACGGCGTCGGTCGCCGAGCGATTCTTGTTCGCCAGCGCCTGCATGTGGCCCGTGAGTTCGATCTCGGTCAGCGCCGGCGGAATGTCGAGCATCCGCGCGAAGCGCAGGTGCGCAGGGATGTTGGCGAAGAGTTCTTCGATGCGGCCGACGCCGATCCGCGCGAGCATCGCGGCCACATCTTCGGGGGTGTTCAGCACATACTCTGACATCTTCGGCGGCCTTGTAAAAAAAGTCAAATCGGAAGCATTTTTTCACCGCAGAGAAAGATGAGGACGCAGAGAAAGAACACTCGGGAAGGTTTGAAATCGCGCCATTCCCAGTCAGTGATTTTCTCTGCGTTCTCTTCTTTCTCTGCGGTGAAAAATGTTTGCAATCAGTGGCCTGCAATTTGGGCGGCGTACTGCGTGGCGTCCAGCAGGTGGTCGAGCGACACGTCCGGCGAGACTTTGAGTTTCAGAAGCCAGCCGGCGCCGAACGGGTCGTCGTTGACGAGGGCGAGATTGTCGAGCGCGGCCCTGTTCACTTCGAGGACATCGCCGGGGATCGGGGAGTAGATCGACGAGGTGCTTTTCACGCTCTCGATGACGCCGATCTCCTCGGACGCCCGCACCGACTTCCCGGCGGGGGCGAGTTCGAGGAACGTCGGTTCCGTGAGCTGCTCCACGGCGAACTTCGTGACGCCGATGGTGGCGGTGCCGCCTTCGACGCGCACCCACTCGTGCGACGGAGCGTAGCGCAGGCCGGTCGGGTTGCTCATGGTGCGGCTCCGGTTAAAGCTTCGGACGGGTGTAGAACGGCAGGGTGACGACCTTGGCCGGCACCTTCGTACCGCGCAGATCGACGAGCAGTTCGGTACCGATGGCGGTGAAGTTCGTGGGCAGATACGCCATCGCGATCGACCGCTGCAGATGCGGGACGTAGCTGCCGCTGGTCACTTCGCCGATGGCCGAACCCTCGGCGAAGAGCATCGCCCCTTGACGCGCGGCGCGCTTGCCTTCGAGCAGAATGCCCGCGCGCTCGGGCAGACTCGGCAAGCGGTTCCGCAGCGCGGCGCGGCCGAGGAAGTCGCCCTTGTCCAACTTCACGGCCCACTCGAGCTTCGCCTGAAGGGGGTCAATCCCCTCGCTCAGTTCGTGGCCGTAGAGCGGCATGGCCGCTTCCAATCGGAGCGTATCGCGGGCGCCGAGTCCGCAGGGCACGGCACCCTTCGCGATCAGCGCATCCCAGAGCGGCACGGCCAGCGCGTTCGCGATCACGATCTCGAAGCCGTCCTCGCCCGTGTAGCCCGTGCGGCTCATCGTGACGGCGTGGCCGCTCCAAGTCGTGTGCCGAACGGTGTAGTACTTCAGCGCCGCGACATCGTCGGCGAAGAGATCCTTCACCATCGCCAGCGACTGCGGACCCTGGATCGCGATCATCGCCGTTTCGAAGGTGTGGTCGTGCACGGCGCAGTCGAAACTCCCGTGGTGAGTCGCGAGCCAGACGAGGATCTTCTCGCGGTTGCCGGCGTTCACGACCGCTTCGTAATGATCCGAGAACCGGTAGACGAGGATGTCGTCGAGGATGCCGCCGCGGTCGTTGAGAAGCAGCCCGTACCGCACTTGGCCGACCTTCATCGTGCCGACGGAATTCGTGAAGGCGAGTTCGAGGAAGGCGAGAGCATCCGGACCGGTGAAGCTGAGGCGGGCCATGTGACCGATGTCGAACAGGCCCGCCGATCCGCGCACGGCGGTGTGCTCTTCGATGATGCCGGTGTACTGCACGGGCATGTCCCAGCCGGCGAAGGGCACCATGCGGGCCTTGCGGGCGACGTGCCACGCGTGCAGCGGCGTGCGGAAATCGGGCATGCGCGGCTCGGGGAAAAGAAAAGGGGGCGAGTTCCTTTGCCGGAACCACCCCTCCGTGATCAGTGTAGGCGCCGCTACCGGACACGGTAAGAGATTCCTTCGGAGCCGCACGCGTGAGCGACGCGACCTCCCGCGGGGCTTCGGCTTACGGGTTTTCACAGGTGACGTCGCTCACGCTTCCGGCTCTGAAGGACCGGCGTTCGCCTGTCGTATCTCGTCCAGGATCGCCCCGTTCAGCGCCGCCTCCAGCGCCTCCAGCGCCAGCGCCGCCGTCAGCCCGTCGAGCACGCGGTGATCGCAGCAGAGCCGCACTTCGACTGTGCCATCGGCGGCGATGGGGCCATACGTCAGCGTCGTCGCGCAGGGGGAAGGCACTGCAATCAGCGCGGCGTTCCGCGAGCTGACGGTCGTCATGCCGAAGGTGCCGACCGTCTTCGCCCGGTGCTTCCCGGTGAGGTTCATCCCGACCCACCAAATAATCCGACGGATCGGCTTCGGATAGCGCGTGTACTTGACGAGCCGCGCGAACGGACGGACTTCGCCCACCGGCTTCATTTTGAAGTCGCCGAGGTGCGCCGTGAGCTGCGCGAGCGATTGCCGATCCGGTGCGTGAAGCAGCCCGAAGAAGACGGCCGCCTCGCCGTCGAACTCGCGGGCCACGGCGACGGAGGCCACGGAGACATCCGCTTCAAACAAGTGAGCCCACGGGAAGGGTTGATACGAGCGCCGCAGTTCGGGCATCCGCGCGGCGACGACGGAATAGGCCTTCGCGAAGATCGCGGGCCACGATGGAGGCTCCGCGAGGGCTTGCCGGGCCGCGACCACCTCGGCGAGGTTCATGCGCCGCTCGGCGATGAAGACGGGCATCCCCCGGCCGGCATGCATGAGGTCGGAGATCCACCGCCGCGGCAGCGACAGCGCCACCCGGCGCCCCGTAATCTTGGCCATCGGGCGTATTTCCAAAGTGTCACCGGCCGGCGTCGAGTTTCCAATTGCCGACGCTGTTGAAGAGCGTCCCCCAGTCCAACTGCCGCGCCGGGATCGCTTCGGGCTTTCCGGGGAAGTAGACCTTCAGCTTCGCACTCACCACCGCGTGCCGGTCGATCTGCCAGAGGGGGACGAACGGCACAACCTCGCTGAAGCGCGTGAAGAGATCGTGCGAGAGCGACTTCAGCTTGCCGTCCACATCGCGGGTCTGCTTCGCGTCGGTCAGCAGCTTGCCGAACTTGGCATCGTCGGCCGAGGGGTTACTCGTCTTCTCCAAGTAGCCCGTGAAGTTCCGGCCGTTCTCGCCGGCCGCGCTCGGATCGAGCAGCAGCGCCAAGCCGAGCGGAAACCAGTCGTCACGGTAGTCGAAAGTCACGTAGGCGAGTTCGTAGCGGTGTTCCTTCTCGACGCGGCGGAGCAGTTCCCGCGGCGGCACCGGTTCGAGCGCGACGATCACTTTACTCTCGGCGCCGGCCTCCTCGATCTGCTTCTTGATCTTCGAGCAGGCGTCGTAGGCCAGCGGTTCATCGTCGGGGTAGAGGAGTGTGAGCGGGAGACCGCCGCCGCGCACTCCGGTGCGGAACTTTCCGGTCGCGGAGTCGCGGTCGAAAAGTGCGGGCGCGAGGTTGCCGAGGGGTCGCGTCGCAGCCCAGCATTCGCTCGGGAACGGCCCGGCGAGCGCCCGGTGATACTGCTTCTGACCGGCGCGGAAAACCTCGTTCAGAATGCCCTCGCGATCGATCGCCGTCGACAGCCCACGCCGCACATTCGCATCCTGGAGCTGCGGCAGGCGGTGGTTGATCGCAAGCAGGTGGATTCGCCGATTGACGGCGGGCGTCACGACGACGGCCCGATCCTGCTGCTCGTACTTCGGGAGGTCCTTCGTCGGCACATCCGGCAAAATGTGGATGCGATCGCCGCGCACCTCGTTGAGCGGATCGGGGTAGTTCGCCAGGTTCACGAACTTGATCTCGGCCATGCCCGGCTGCGCCGCCCGCCCGGCATGACTGGCGTACTCGGGATTCGCCAGGAACGTAACGTCCGCGACCGGCTTGCCGACGGTCGGCGGCTGGTAATTCGGGGCGAGCAGGTATGGCCCGGTTCCAAAGGGCTGCCGGGCGAACTCGGGATCGTCGAGGGCCTTCTTCCGTTCGAGGAACCACTTCGCGGGAAGCATCTTCGCCGCGAGCACCGCGCGAGGATCGGGGTGCCCCTGCTTCAGCTTCACGCGGATGTCGAGCGGGTTCTTCGAATTCAATTCGGGGTCGTCGAGCCAGTCGGCCCACACTGCGCTCGGGTTGTGCCTCTGTTCTTGGAGGAGCCGGATCGTCCCCGCGAGATCGGCCGCGTCGAAGACGCCGAAGCCGGCCCGACCCCACTTGGCGTTCCCGAGCAGCGTCGCACTGCGGCCGAGCGGGCTGACCGTCGGTTTCGCGGTCACGAGCGCCGGCCGGTAGCTCACGCCGAGCGCTTCGTCCGGGATCGCTTCGAGCAATCCTTCGAAGAGGAGTTCGACGGCCCAGCGCTCGCTGTCGAAGCGCGCCGTCGCGGGGGACATGAACTCGGGCATCCGGGCCACGCCGATGACGAGGGCATCGCCGGTGTTGCCGAGCTTGAGTTCGAGATCGCGCAGATCCTTCTGATTGGGATCGAGGGCGCGCACCGTGCGGAGGCTGTTGCGGGCTTTGGCGGCGTCGGACTGCGTGCGGGCGTCGTCGAGGAACTCTTTGGCGCGCGCGCTCAGGCCGGCGCGGATCTTCGCGAGGCTCGGATTGCCCGAGTTCGGATAGCGGGATTCGAAATCCTGGAGGAGGTCGCGGGCCAGTTCGAGATCGGGGATACTCCGCGACTGCGCGAGGTCCTCGGCTTCGAGCAGCCGGAACGCCGCGAACTGCTGCAGCAGCTTGGGGTTCGTCCGGTAGCGCACCGAGAAGCGCGCGATCAGCTCCTTCATGCGGAACCAGTCCTTCGCGGTCGCCGCGTCGCGGGTCAGTTCCACGCGGACGGTCGCGAGCCGGTCCGCGATCGCCACTTTGATCGGCTCCCAACTCGCCCCGCGCCGGCGCTTCTGCTCGACCGCCGATTCGTGGAAGAAGAGCACCTGCGTCAGCGCCCGCTCGACCGCGAGCAATCGGTCCCGCATCGTCGGCGCGTCGGTGGGCTTCGCCGTCTTCGGCAACTGCAGCAGTTTCTCCGACTCCGCGAGAACGTACTGCTCGAACGGCACGAGGCTCAGGATTTGGGCCGGCGCGACGCCGGTCGTTTCCGCGGCGGGCTGGTTCTGGGCATCGAGTTCGGCCACGCCGAAGGGATCGGGGAACGTAGCCTTATCGACGGGGTAGACGAGCGGCACGATCGCGATGCGGATCGACCGACCGCCTTTCAGCGTGAGCCGATCGTGGGGCACAGCGCAGGCCGCGTAATACTTCTTGATGGCGGCGGGATCGCTCCCGGCCGCGGCGCGGACGAGGTCGGCGATGGTGGTTCCCGCCGTCCCAGGCGCGACAGACTCCTCTTCGACGACGATCTTCTTCGCCGGTTTCTTGGGCGCCACGTCTTCTTCTTCGTCCTGCGCCGGGGCGAGCCCGACGAGGGCGCACGCGGAAGCGAGGAGCACCGGCCGGAGCCAAGCCCGCGAAATGTGAGACATCGCTGAGAATCCCGGGGATTGCGGAACCGGAACCGACCCGCCGGGTTTATGGTACTGCATTCCCGCTCGGAGTGGAATCTCGGGAGGCGCCGCGAACTTCACGGACTTTTCCGTTGACGCTTCGGCGCCCCTCGGGTGAAATCTCTAAGTTG
>JAYVTJ010000423.1:0-3895 GCA_043774415.1 Fimbriiglobus sp.
GTGCAGGCGCCCGACCTCGCCGCGAATTCGCGCTTCTATCGGAGCATCGACGTGCTGAGTGTGCCGACCGATTACCGCGAGCCGAAAGGGCTGTACGTCCTCGAAGCGATGGCCCATGGGGTGCCCGTCGTGCAGCCGGCGCACGGCTCGTTCCCCGAGCTGATCGCCCGGACCGGCGGCGGCATGCTCGTGCCGCCGAACGACATCCCGGCGCTGGCGAATGCGCTCGCCACGATGCTCGCCGATCGCGCGATGCGGGAAGCCATGGGCCGCGCCGGATACGATGGTGTGAGGCGTTCGCACGAAGCGCGTCACATGGCCGAAGAGACGCTGGCCGTGCTGGAGCAGTACCTGCCGGGAGGCCGCGCGTGACACCGTTCGTCTACACCCGCCGCGTCGAGTTCGGTGAGACCGACCTCGCCGGGATCATGCACTTCTCGAACTACTTCCGCTACATGGAGGCGGCCGAGACGGCGTTCCTCCGCGCCTGTGGCCTCAGCGTGCACTGGAGCGAAGGCGGCGTGCAGTACGGTTTCCCGCGCGTCTCGGTGAACTGCGATTACGCTCGCCCGGTGCGATTCGAAGACGAAGTGCACATCGCCGTGATCGTCGAAAAGCTCGGCACGAAGTCGATCCAGTACCGCTTCGAGTTTCGCCGCGATGGGGCCGACATCGCCGTCGGCCGCATCACCGCCGTCTACTGCCGGTCGATCCATCCGGCCCCGATGGAGTCGATCGCGATCCCCGAAAGTATCCGACTCAAATTGGCCCCCGCGAGCGCCGAATCATGAGCCTGCAACTCCGGGACATCCGCAAAGAGTACCCGACCCGATCCGGGCCGCTGAAGGTGCTCGACGGCGTGAGCCTCACGCTCGAGCGCGGTGACGCCGTCGCCATCATGGGGCCTTCGGGCTCCGGGAAGAGTACGCTGCTCCACATTCTGGGCACGCTCGATTCCCCGACGGCGGGCACCGTCGAACTCGATGGCGCATCTCCGTTCGCTCTGAACGAGCGCGACCTCGCGGCGTTCCGCAATCGCCGCATCGGTTTCGTTTTCCAGGATCACCATCTGCTCCCGCAGTGCAGCGTGCTGGAAAACGTGCTCATTCCGACACTGGTGAACCGCGGCGCGAATCGACTCGCGATGGCGGAGAGTGCGAAGGAACTTCTCGACCGCGTCGGCTTGGCGAATCGCCTCGATCACCGTCCGGCCGAGCTATCGGGCGGAGAGCGGCAGCGCGTCGCCGTGGCCCGCGCGCTCATCCAGAAGCCGGCACTGATTCTCGCCGACGAACCGACGGGCAACCTCGACCGCGCGAGTGCCGGCACCGTCGGGAAACTGCTGCTCGACTTGAACCGGGCGGAGCAATCGATCCTCGTGATCGTAACTCACAGCGCGGATCTCGCCGCGCTCTTCCCGAACCGATTGAACATGGACGACGGCCGACTGGTGTGACGTGGATCCCGCAGATTTTCTCCGCAGAGAAAGAAGAGGACGCGGAGAAGAGAATTCGAAAAGAGAAGACGCAATGGATTGGATCTGTCCTCGATCTCTTCGGTCTTCTCGGCGTCCTCTTCTTTCTCTGCAGTGGAAATCCCGGTTTGAACCCCTCCGAGTTCACGATGCTCGCGCTCCGCAATTTGCGATACTACTGGGTCGCGAACATCCCCGTTTTCCTCGGCGCGATGATCGGCGCGGCCGTACTCACCGGCGCGCTCTTCGTCGGCGACTCCCTGCGCGGAAGTCTCAGAGCGCGGGCCGAACGACAACTCAACGGCATCGGCTCCGCGTACATCGGCACGCGGATGATCCGTGAAGAGACCGCCGCACAGATCCCCGATGCGACCCCCGCGCTCTTCCTCACGGGCTCGGCCGTGGCGCGGCCCCTGGCCGACGATGAACGCCGCCTCGGTCGCGTCACCATTCTCGGATTGAACGATGCGGACCGTGCGAAGTACGACTTGCCCGGCGGAGTCGTCGTCTCCGCGACTGTCGCCGATCGCCTGGGACTGAAGGCCGGGGACACCGTCGAACTCGGCTTGCAGCGGATGTCGAAAGTACCGCGTTCGTCGCTGCTGGGGCAGCGCGATGTGGCGAGCCTGACGAAGTCCACAGAGTTCACCATCGCCGCCGTGCTGCCGCGTGACCATCCGATGAACGACTTCAACCTGACGCCGAATCCGATGCCGCCGCTGAATGTGTTCGTGCCGCTGGCGGAGTTGCAGAAGCCGCTCGAAATCACGGGCAAGGTGAATGCTCTGCTCTCCGCGCGCGGAGATACGGACATTTTGAACGCGGAGTTCCGTGCCGCACTCGAACTCGGGGACTGGGGCTTGCGGACCGAAGTCGCGCCCTCGCGACAAGCCTATGTCAGCGTCGAATCCGAACAGTTGATCCTCGACGAATCGACCGCCGCCGCGGTGGAGAAAGCGGCGCGTGCCCTCGGCGCCCGCTCCGAGCGGACGCTGACCTACATGGCGAACGCGATCTATCCCGGCGCGAATCACCTGCCGAACAAGGAGCGCGGCGACCCGAAAGCGACGATGGCCTACTCCGTCGTCGCGGCGCTCGATCCCTCCGCGACGGCGCCGCTCGGACCGTTTGCATCCGCTGAAAAACTTGGCGAAGGGATCTACCTGCTCGATTGGCCCGGCTCTCCGCTCGCGAATCTGAAGGTCGGCGACTCGATCACCATCGCCTACTTCAAGCCCGAAATGGAGGCCGAGGCCGTCGAAGCGTGGCACACGCTGCCCTTCCGCGGGTACGTCTCCTTCACCGGCGCCGCCGACGATCCGAACCTCACGCCCCCCTTCCCCGGCATCACCGACAAACCGAAGATCCGCGGGCCGAAGGGGCAGCAGTGGGAAGCCCCCTTCGAGATCAACTACGCCCGCATCGGCCCGCGCGACGACGACTTCTGGACTCAGCACCGCGCCACGCCGAAGGCGTACATCTCCGCCGAAACGGGCAAGGCACTCTTCGGCAGTCGCTTCGGTTCGACCACCTCGATCCGGGTCGCGCCGATCCCCGGCAAGACGGTGCCGGAGACGGCGCTCGCACTGCGGAGCGAGTTGCCGAAGCACCTCGAGCCCGCCGCGGCCGGGCTGACATTCGAGCCGACGCGCAAGCGCATGCTCGATGCGAGCAAAGGGGGCACCGACTTCGGCGCGATGCTGCTCGCCTTCAGTTTCCTGCTGATCCTCGCGGCGCTGCTGCTCGTCGGCATGCTCGTGCGTTTGGCCGTGAGCCGGCGGGCCAAAGAGATCGGCCTGCTCCTCGCGAGCGGCTACACGCCGCGGCAAGTCGGCCGCATCTTGCAACTCGAAGGCACGGCGATCTCATTCGTCGGCGCACTCGCGGGACTCGCTCTGGCGTGGCTCTACGCCCGCGGCATGCTCGCGGTGCTCGCGGGACTCTGGCCCGATGCGTCGGTGCAATCGTACCTGCATGTCCACGTCGCGCCGCTCAGCGTCGGCATCGGCTTCGCCGCGACGATGGTCATCACGTGGCTCGCTATCTGGCTCAGCCTGCGGGGGCTGCTCCGCCAACCGGCGGTGGCGCTGCTGCGCGGCGAGACGACCCCTCCGGACACTGCGGAGTCGCGGCCGAACGCCCGCCGAGCGGGGATTGTCATCGGGCTGTCACTGCTGTTCGGACTCGGGCTCGTCCTCGGCGGCGGGGAAGCGCCGAACGCCGATCAGCGCGCGGGAGCTTTCTTCGGCGGCGGCTTCTTCATAATGCTCGCGGGTCTACTGCTGTTCCGACTCTGGCTGAAGCGTCCATCGAGCGGTGCAAATACACTCACGCTCTACGGATTGGGACTGCGGAACACTACGCGACACAGACTGCGCCGTGAATTTGACTCCCAATGCCCGGGCCACCTTGATCACGGTC
>JAYVTJ010000424.1:0-2311 GCA_043774415.1 Fimbriiglobus sp.
GGCGGTCTTGGCCGTCTTGGCCATGGGGTCGTCCTCCTGGAACGACCTAAAACCGTAATCCATCGGACGCTTGAGATCCAGTCGGGTTTGCCGGCCTAGAAAAAAACGGATCCGAATCGGCGGATAACGATGTCGGAGTCATCGACCTTGCCTCGTACGCCAAGTCCTTGGCGGAATACCTCGCTGACTCGATTGCACGCTTCGTTGACGAACACCCCAATGAAGTGATCGCGTGCGTCGCCCTCTACTTCACTACTTATGGAAGCAGCGTATTCATCAACTTTGAGACGCTATCCCACTCCGACTCCTACGTTGAAAAGAACCAAGACGACTACTCGATTGGGGAAGATAAGGCCGAGCGCTTCTATAAGGATCCAAACGGATTTCAATATGCCCAGAAGGATGAGTTCGTGTTCGCAGGTCTTCCAGATTTCTACGAGGTGAAGTGGCCGGTGAAGTTCCGTGGCCTAAATGGCAAGGTGAAAAAAGTCGACTCGGACGACGAGAGCGTGGGTCGCGTCCTATTGGAGGCATTCGAACCCGCTCTCAAATCTTTCGCTGCGTTCGGTCGGCTGAAGCGCTCCGACACGTTCCGCATGGGCTTCAGCATCCATAACACTGATTGTGAAGTGTTCTGGCTTCACCCCACCGTAGCTACATAGTTTCAAGTTCACTGTTGTTGAAACTCTGAAGCATGGAATTCCCAACTTCCCTCTTCACCGATCCCGGATCCGATGCCGCCCGGCTCGCCTTCGCGCAGAAGCCGCGGGCGCTCATCGACAAAGTCATGACCGTCGCCGAGGCCGTGCGGCGGTTCCTCCCGGACGGTTCCTACTTCGCCAGCGGGGGCTTCGGCGTCAACCGCATCCCCACCGCGATTCTCCACGAAATCCTCCGCCGGAAAGTGCAGAATCTCGGTTTCGCCGGTCACACCTCGACGCACGACTTCCAAATCCTCGGTGCCGGCAACCGCACCGGTCGCGGCCAAACGCTCGCGAAGGTGGACATCTCGTACGTCATCGGCCTCGAAGCGCGCGGGCTGTCGCCGCACTCGCGGCGGGTGCTGCAATCGGGCGACGTGCAGACGGTCGAATGGTCGAACTACGGGCTGGCGCTGCGGTTCACGGCCGCGTCGATGGGGGTGCCGTTCGTGCCGATGCGCTCGATGCAGGGCACCGACACCTCCGCCTTCAGCCCTGCGAAACCGATCGCCTGCCCGTTCACGGGGGAGAAGCTTGTGGCGGTGCCGGCGCTCTATCCGGATGTCGCCGCGATCCACGTCCACGAGGCCGACCGCTTCGGCAACTGCCGCTTCCGCGGTACCTCGGTGGCCGATGTCGAACTCGCTCGCGCCGCCAAGCGGCTCATCATCACCTGCGAGAGGCTCGTGCCCCACGAGGCGATGCGGCGCGATCCGCACGCCACGCAGATCCCGTTCCTGTGCGTCGATGCCGTGTGCGAGGTGCCCTACGGCAGCTACCCCGGCAACATGCCCTACGAGTACGCCAGCGACGAGGATCACCTGCGGCACTGGCTGAAGGCCGAGAAGGACGAAGCGACCTTCGAGGAGTTCTTGGTCCGGCACATCCACGGCGTGCCGGACTTCACGGGCTATCTGGAAGTCTGCGGCGGCATGAAGCGGATGCAGGAACTCCGCCGTCGCGAAGTGCTCATGGGGGAGACTGGGCCATGATTCGCATTCTCGCGCTCTTCGGCATCGCGTTCACCTCTTCCGCTGCGCTCGCCCAGGCTGACGCCCTCATCTGCTACACGGAGATGCGCACGGACTTGGAGGGCGGGCGCCACGCCAATGTCCGGACCATGCGAGCCGTCGTCGTGAAGGCCGATGGCACCGATCGGAAACTGATCGCCGAGGAATTGGCGAAGGAGCCCGATACGTGGACGCAGTCCGCGGGCTGGTCGCCGGACGGCAAGAAGGCCATCCTCGGCGTCGGCTGGCAATCGCCCGAGAACGCGAAGTGGGAGGAAATGAACAAAACCTTCCGCATGGTCGAGGGAATGTGGAAGCTCGATTCCTGCTTGGTCGATCTCGCCTCGGGCAAGGTCGTGAACCTCACGGCCGTGGATCGCGTCAGCCATTACAACGGCGGACTCTTCTTTCTCCCCGACGGCAAATCGCTCGGCTTCACACCGCTCATCAAAGGGGTCTCGAAGCCCTACCTCATGGACACCGACGGCCGCAACAAACGCGATGTTTCGGGCAAGGACGGCGGCTTCGCCTACGGGACCAGCGCCTCGCCAGATGGCAAATCCATCAGTTACCACGAGAACTACAAGCTCTTCGTTTCGC
>JAYVTJ010000425.1:0-5130 GCA_043774415.1 Fimbriiglobus sp.
CCGCATTGTCGATTTTGAAGGCAAATACGAAGGGTCAAACTACGGCTCGCGGACGCGTTGACAAGGCGCACCGGGAGGGCGGGTGTGTGGTCCGGGATCCGGCAATATCCGCCCGCAGGGTGTGGTCGAGCCTTCGAGACCCGCCGCAGGCTACGGATTTCGGCGGTGGGTCTCGGAGACTCGACCACACCCTGCGGCTCCGCCGGATTTCAATGTCGTCCCCGATCCGAGTCGAGGTTGACACCGGCCGCGGGTTCATGCGAAGTTCCCTCCGCGACCGGCGATCCTCGGGACCACCGCTGACGACCGCTCCGTGCCACAGCCCAAGGAAGGGGAGAATCATGACTCGAATCGGAAGGTGGACCGCCGTCGCGGCGGTCCTCGCGCTGGCGACCGGCCCGACTGCGCAGGCGGGCCTGCTGCCGGTGTCGTACGCCGTGACGCCGGAGGCGGGCAATTTCCGCTGGACGTACTCCATCGTGCTGCCCACCGACATCCAGCTCCGCACCGGCGACTACTTCACGATCTACGACTTCGCGGGCTACCTGCCGGCCAGCAACAGCCAGCCGGCGAACTGGACGTTCTCGACGCTGAATTCGGGACCGGTGCCGCCGGGCGTGCTGCCGACGGACGATGCGCTGCTGCCGAACCTGACGTGGCGCTACACCGGGCCGAGTATCAACGGCGGCACGGGGCTGGGCAACTTCTGGGCGGTCTCGCAGTATTCGACGGCGACCGACTCGTACTTCACCGCGAGTACGCACCGCACGTCGGACGGCAAATTGGACAACAACATCACGCCGACGACGGTGCCGGTGCCCCACGCCGTGCCGGAGCCGGCGACGCTGGCTCTGGCCGCGCTCGGCCTGCCGCTGATCGGGCTGGCGCGGGCCTTCCGGCGCCGCCGGGCTTCGAATGCGGAATTCGGAGTGCGGAATGCGGAGTAGAAGAGCGGGAGTGCCGAGCGGATTTCTTTTTCCACTCCGCACTCCGCACTCCGAATTCCGCACTTTTTCGAGGAACTCCGCATTCGGCACACGGGGTTGACAGCATCCGGGCGGCATCCTATTTTGCCGCCCGAGTAACGGAACCGGGCACCGCCGGGACGACGGAGGGAAAGGCGGTCCGCCCGAATCGGCACGGGGTTTAGTCCTCCCCGCGCCAGCACCGAGAGTCGCTTTTTCACGGAGGGAGACCGAGCATGGTTCGCACGAGTTGGATGGGTCGATCGATCGCGGCCGCCGTTCTGATGGCCGCCGCAGCGAGCACCGCGAATGCGGGGCTGCTGCCCACGAATGTGCAGGTGGATCCGGAGGCCGGCAATTTCCGCTGGACCTACGCGATTGTGCTTCCGACCGACATGAAGCTGCAGTCGGGCAACTACTTCACGATCTACGACTTCGCCGGCTACGTGCCGGGCGGAGAAGTGGCCCCCCCGGGCTGGACGCTGAGCGCGAGCAAAACCGGCCTCACCCACCCGCTGGTGAATCCGTCCGATGATCCCACGCTGTGGAACTTGACCTGGAAGTATTCGGGCGCGACCCAGTTCGGCCAAGTCGGCCTCGGCAACTTCTGGGCGATCTCGACCTTCCAGCAGCGCGGCGAAGATTCGTTCACGGGCCGGACGAACCGGGCCTCGGACGGCTTCCCCGACAACAACATCACGACGACCGACGTCCCCGTCGGTCAGATCATCACGCACGGCGTGCCGGAACCTGCCACGCTGGCCCTCGCCGCCCTCGGCCTGCCGCTCATCGGCATGGCCCGCGCCTTCCGCCGCCGCAAAGCGGCCGCCGCGGTCGCGGCCTGAATCGGGCGGACCCTAGCAGCAGCGAAACGGGGGACTCCGGTCCCCCGTTTTTCGTTTTCGCGGCGCGGGCTTACAATACCCCCATGACCTTCCTCATCGACGGCTACAACCTGATGCACGCCGTCGGGTCGGTGCCGGCCGCCGAGCGCGGCCGGCACTTCGATGCGGCCCGCGGGCGCTTTCTCGATTGGCTCGCCGAGTCGCCCGCCCTCAAGCCCTACTTCCCCGTCACGCGGATCGTCTTCGATGCCCAGCACGCCACCCGCGACTGGGGCACGACCGCGCACCGCGGACTGACCGTCACCTTCTCCTTCCGCCAGACGGCCGACGACCTCATCGAAACGTACTTGGCGCTCGATGCCAACCCGCAGAAGATCCGCCTCGTATCGAACGACGTCCGACTGCAAACGGCCGCGAAGCGGGTGCGCGCGAAGCCGATGACCTGCGCCGAGTTCCTGGATTGGTTGGCCGATCCCGCGGAGTCGGGTGGCCCGAAGGATCATCCGCCCGCGGCGCCGGAGAAGCCGCTGCCATCGTCCGACGACCTCGCGGAGTACCTGCG
This sequence comes from Fimbriiglobus sp., assembly GCA_043774415.1. Classification (GTDB taxonomy): domain Bacteria; phylum Planctomycetota; class Planctomycetia; order Gemmatales; family Gemmataceae; genus JALHQU01. Next base: position 2,373 of record JAYVTJ010000425.1, read on the forward strand.
GGTCTTCGCTTCGCCCAAGCCGAGGTGATCCGTGAATGCCCTCCTCCTGACGTCCGCGCTGATCCTCGGCGCCGATCCGGTTCCCGAAGCGGTCGAGATGAGGACGCCGACCGGCACGCTGCACGGCGCCCTCGACCTCCCGGCGCAGAAAGGCCCGTGGCCGGTCGTGCTGATCCACGCCGGGTCGGGGCCGACCGATCGCGATGGCAACAGCGCGTTCACGAAGAACGACTGCCTCAAACTCGTCGGGCAGGCGCTCGCGGCCGAGGGGTACGCCTGCCTGCGGATCGACAAGCGCGCCATCGGCAAGAGCGCCGGAGCGGCGGTGAAAGAAGAGGAACTCCGAGTGACGACGTATTCCGACGACGTGATCCTGTGGGTGAAGTGGCTGCGGGCCGACAAGCGCTTCGGCCGAGTCGGATTCATCGGCCACAGCGAGGGGTCGCTCGTCGGCTCGCTCGCCGCGGAGGCGAAATTCGACGCGTTCGTGTCGCTCTGCGGGGCGGGGCGACCGTTCGGCACGGTGATCCGGGAGCAGTTGAAGAAGAATCTGCCGAAGGAGAAGTTCGAGGCGGCCGACGCGGTGCTCAAGGAACTCGAAGCGGGCCGCGAGGTGAAGGAGACACCGAAGGATCTCGCCGCGCTCTTCCGGCCGAGTGTGCAGCCCTACCTGATCTCGATGCTGAAGCCCGACCCGGCGGCCGAACTCGCAAAGCTGAAGTGCCCGGTGCTGATCGTCTCGGGCACCACCGACATCCAGGTGACCGAGGCCGACAGCAAGGCGCTGCTCGCCGCGAAGAAGGAGGCGTCGGGCGTGCGGCTGAAGGAGATGAATCACGTGCTGAAGGAGGTCGTCGGCACGGCCTTACTCGTGCAGGACGCGAGCTACAAGAATCCCGAGTTGCCGCTGCATCCGAAGCTCATCGGCGAGCTGGCGGGCTTCTTCGCGAAGCCCCTCGCGAAATGAGGAATGTCCTTCTCGGAACCTTCACGGTCAACACTCCGAAGCTTCACTTCGGGGGCCGGTGCGGGCGCTAGACTGCATTGTGTGGTTTCCGTCCCGCGACGGACTTCCGCGATCGCACTCTCCGCCCACCCACCCAGGAGTCGCAAGTGACAGTTTCGAATCGCCGGGGATCGATGCGTCGCGCCGGGTTCACGCTCATCGAGCTGCTCGTCGTCATCGCCATCATCGCCATCCTCATCGGGCTGCTGCTGCCGGCCGTCCAGAAGGTGCGCGAAGCCGCCGCCCGGATGAGCTGCAGCAACAACCTTAAGCAGATCGGCCTCGGCTTGCACAACTACGAATCGGCCACGGGCGTTCTCCCGACGAGCGGCGAAGGCAACAACGGCATCGCGACCGCATTCGATGTGAACTCGACCTTCACGCAACTGCTGCCGTACATCGAGCAGGAAAACGTCTACCGGGTCTTCAACACGACCATCCCCTACGACCACCCCGCGAACGTCTCGGCCGGCGCGGGCAAGGCGAAGATCAAGACCTACCTCTGTCCCTCGAATCCGACCTCGCAGGACGATCCGCAGGGCTACGGCCAGACGGACTACATGCCGGTGGCGTACACCGACATCGACCCGACCACGGGCGCCCGCGCCAAGCTGAGCACCCCGGACAGCACCGCGACCTACCGCGCCGACGGCTTCCTGACGCTCCACTACATGGTCCTCGGCTCCGGCGGCTCGGGCTTCCCGAACCCTATCGACATCAACAACGTGAGCACGACGAACACGGCCCTCGTCGTCAAAAAGGGCGGGCGTACGATCGTCTCCGCGACCGACGGGACGAGCAACACCATCGCCATCATCGAGGACGTGGGCAAGGCGCACGAAAGCGTCTCGCCGTTCATGCTGGCCAACTACGGCGCCTACACGAATTCGGGCGGCGCATCGCCGTCCAACCGCCGCAACAACTATCGCTGGGCCGAACCGGACTGCGCCAACGGCGTCTCGGGTCCGCACAACGCGGTCGGTGGCATCCCCGCCGCACAGGCCAAGCTCAACAACTACGCCACGCCGAAGGGCGGCCCGAGCGACTGCTATTGGAGCAACAACAACTGCGGCCCGAACGACGAGCCGTTCAGCTTCCACACGGGCGGATGCCAAGCGGTGTTCGGCGATGGCCACGTGCAGTTCCTCCGCGACAGCATCAGCCCGCAAACCCTCCGGGCGCTCTGCACCGCCACCGGCGGCGAAACCGCCGGCCCGGACAATTGATCTCCCCGCTCGCATTGCGCCGAACTTCTGCCCGCCTCGGATACTTCCGACGGCGGGCCGTCCTTTTCCCCACCCCGAGTGCTCCCCGATGCTCCCGTTCCGATCCCCGCTGTGCATCCTCGTGGCCTTGGTCGCCCTCGTTCCGCTCGGCTGCGGAACCAGCCCCGCTCCCGCGGCGGGAGACTATGTCGAGGTGACCGGAACCGCCTCCGTCGCCGGTGCCCCCCTCAAACGCGGGACGATCCATTTCAAACCCGAAGAGGCCGGCGGGCGCGAGGAAGTCTGCAGCATCGCCGACGGCAAGTTCGCCCTCAAAATGTTCAAGGGCAAATACCGGGTGGCGTTCGACGTCGAAGAGGCGCGGTCGAGCGTTCCCGCGAAGTTCCGCAGCTACTCCACGTCCGATGCCAATGCGGAGATCAAGAGCAGCGGCAACGACTTGCAATTCCAATTGAAGTGATCGGCAATCGGCCGGGGATTCAATCTCCGGCCGTTTGCCGTTTGAGGCTCAGCAGCGTCTCCTGCG
>JAYVTJ010000426.1:0-3503 GCA_043774415.1 Fimbriiglobus sp.
TGACGGGCCCGTCACGCAGAGCGTGACCTACAAGAGTCGGATCACGTCGCGATTCGTCGGGACGCTCGTCGCGATCCGCGATGCGTCCGATTTTGGCACGGTCGCTCGTTCGGCCGCGTTAAGCATTACATTCAGCGGAGCATAGTTCCAGCCCGCGTCGAACTCGTCCGCGAGCGCCTTCAACTTCGCCACGGCCGTCTCGGTGATCGCGTTCTGTTTGTCTTGGTACGTCGGATCGCAGAAGTAAATCCGGCACCCGAGTGGACGCGATTCGCGGGCCGTGCAGAGATTGTCCACTTGGAACGGGCAGAAGTCCCGCGTCACCGGCTTGGCATACGCGGGCGCCGTCTCCAGCAGGATCTCCGCTTCGAACTCGCTGAGGAAGAGTGTGTGCCCGTACTCGGTGAACCGGCAGCATCGACCGGACGCATCGCAGCGCGGATTCTCGGCCGCGACCGCCGCATCGACGGCCGCGTAGACTTCCAGCACCCGGTCTCGCAGGGCGGCATCCATCAGATTTTGATGACCTTCACCCGGCGCAGGATTTCTTCGACGGGGATGATCGGCCCTTCGCCGGAGCCGGGGCACTGATCTTCGGTGCGCTCCCACGTCTCTTGCGAGGCGAGGTTGCTCTCCCAGAAGGGCCATGTCCGGCACTGGCGCGGACGCACGGGGTAGACGGTGCAGCCGCGGTCGGCGTGATAGAAGATGCAGTCGCCGTTGGCCTTCTCGCGCAGCGTGACCTTCCCGCGCGAGGTCTTCGTGTAGAGCGCGACGAACTCGTGTCGGACATCCCCGCGGAACTTGGCGAGCTTGTCGATCTCCTCGTCGTTGACCCAGACGAACCCCGGCTCGCCCGTGCAGCACTTGCCGCACTGCGTGCACTCGAAGCGCAGGCCATCTTGGAACCAAGGTTGTTCGGCGGCATCGGGCATCGACGCAGGCTCCGACGATCGCGTGAAAGACAACCTTACGATACGGACTTCCCGTTCACTTTTTTTCCTTGATCGCCCAGTAATCCCGCCACAGTCTCGCGTCCGGTTTCTTCGGGTCGTAGCCCACGCCGTCGATGTTGCCGGCCAGTTGCCGCAGCCCGTAATCGGCCACGTGACGCATCGACTCGTCGGCATCGTCCAGCGCGTCCAGCAATGGCGGCAGGGCGGCCATGATCTTCCAGCGACCGGCTTTCCACAGGAGATCATACCGCATGTTCTTCTCGCCAATCAGGTCGAGAACCAAGCGGCCGCCGGTCTTGGCGTCGGCCAGTGACTGCACCGCGTCGACCGCCGCGCGGCGGGGACTCAACTCGGCTTTCACGTCCCGCGCGAGCCGCTCGAACTCCGGAAGCGAGGCGGTGTCGCCGAGTGCCATCAGGGCCGAGAGCGCCGCGTCGTGGACAATCGGTTCGGCCGAAGTGAGCAATCCCCGCAGGGCGGGCAGCGAAGCGGTGTCGCGGAGCTCCGTCAGGGCTGCGATTGCCGACTGCTGCACCTTCGCCTCGGTCGAAGCGAGAAACGGTCGCAGCGTCGGGCCGTCGGTCTTCGAGTCGCCGTTCGCGCCGAGTGCGGCGATGGCGGATCGGAGGGTCTCGTCCGGCAACTTCGGCAGCGCTAGGATCGCCCGCGTCAGCCCGACACCGTCTTTGCCCCACGCTTTCGCCGTCGTCAGTGCCGCGCCCACGCGGTCGTCGTCGCCGCTCACGACCGCGGCGCGCAGGTACTTCTCGGCCGCGTCGTTCGGGCCGATGCGGCCGAGCATGGCCGCCACCCGCTGTCGAGGAGGGTACTGGAATAGCATGGCCTTGTGCCCTTTCGCTTCGGCGAAGACGATCAGCGCTTCGACCGCCGGAGTACCGATCCGGCACAGAGCGTCGGCCGCGATGTTGATTACCGGGTAGGTCGGTGAGTGCGCAAATGATGCAGCCCCGTGTGCAGGCCCCTGCTCGTATGGGTCCAAGAGCAGCTTCGCGGCGGCGGCGAACACCTCGGCCGGGGCGGTCGGCGGCACGCTCCGCACGGCCCGGACTCTGACGGCCGCGTCTTTGTCCGTCAGGTCGGCGATCAGTCGCTTCACTTCCGCGTCGGTCAGCTTCCGGTCTTGTGGCACCGTCACCGGCGCATACCGAGCGGCCGACACGTGCCACGACGTCTTCTTCCACGCCTCAGACGTGAACCAGTCTTTGGTCGTCTTCCGCAACCGCTCCGACGACTCGTCGTCTAATCCGGCGGCGTAGAGGAACGTGTCGTCGCCCGTGATCGTGTTTCCATCGAGGTTTGACCGGAGTTTCCCTTTGCCGTCCCAGATGTCCGGCGCGGCCCCCGGTTCGCGGACGGTGAACACCAACTCGTTCGTCCGGAAGGTACCCGTTAGGATCTTCTTCGCCGGAGGCTGCTCGTTCGGGATGACAGTGGTCATCTTCAACTTGTAGGTGCCCGGCTTCCAGTAAACGCCGGCGGCGTGGTCCTTCGTCGGCCACGGAGTGAACGACCAGTGGCCGAACCCGTTGCCGCTGCCTTCCCCGCCGCTCTCGAGGCGGAACGGTACCTTCTTGCCGGCGGAGTCGGTCATTTCCAGCGGGCCGTGCGACCGCGATTCGAGATACGGGGGGCCTTGAGCATTCGGGTTCACCGCGAACAATTCGACCTGCATCGGCTGGCCGAACCCCAAGTTGGTCCGCCCGGTATAAAGGCCGATGAACCCCTTCTCGACCGGTTCGCCGTGCGGGTACGGTTTTCCGAATACGTCCGGAGGCGACCGCGGATCGGGATCGGCGGCGGAGACGAGACCGACGAGGAGAGCGAGCGCCGAGATAGCGAGAATGGGGCGGAACACGGGTTTCGACTCCGCAAGTGGACGACCAGTGGAATCCCGAATCCGGAGGAGATTCGAGGGGCCTACCGTTGCAACACGGCCCGCCGGACGGCGTTGGCGATATGCATCGAGAAGCGCTGGACCAGATGCCGGATCGATCTCAAGAATTCAGCACTTTCAACAGCTGCTCTTGGATCACTCCGTTCGTCGCACAGCAGTCCATGCGGAAGGGGTCGAACGGCGCTCCGTCGGCGGCGTTCATCGAACCGCCGGCTTCGAGGACGAGCGCGGCCCCGGCGGCGACATCCCAGCTCCAGTTGTCGTACGCCCAGTATCCTTCGAACCTCCCGCAGGCCACATAGGCGAGGTTGAGCGCGGTCGAACCGGTCCGGCGGATCGACTGCGCATCCTTCGCCACACGCTTCCAGACTTCCATGTTCCGCATTTGCGTTTCGTACTGCGACGGGAAGCCCGTCGAGAGGAGCGAACTGCCGAGGTCGGCCGTGACGCTGACCTTCATCGGCTTGCCGTTGAGGAACGCACCCTGCCCCTTTGCCGCGGAGAAGAGTTCCTTCATCCGCGGGTCGAGGATCACCCCGACGACCGGCTCGCCGTTCAACCAGAGGCCGATGGAGACGCAGTAGGCGGGGAGATCGTGGACGTAGTTGCAAGTGCCGTCGAGCGGATCGACG
>JAYVTJ010000427.1:0-3594 GCA_043774415.1 Fimbriiglobus sp.
CGAAGGCAAGGACCTCATCGGCCTCGCCGCCACCGGCACCGGCAAAACCGCGGCCTTCGCGCTGCCGATGCTGCACCGCTTGAACCTCGAACCGAACCGCGAGCGCCCCTCGGCGCTCGTGCTCGTGCCGACGCGCGAACTCGCGATCCAAGTGGCGAACGCCATCGCCGAGTACGGTGCGCCCCTGAAAATGAAGGTCGTCGCGGTGTACGGCGGCTCCGGCTTCGCCGAGCAGACGCGGGCCATCCGCGCCCGCGCCGACATCGTCGTCGCCACGCCGGGCCGCGCCCTCGACCACATCCGCCGCGGCACCGTCAACTTCGGCCATATCAAGATGGTCGTGCTCGACGAAGCGGATGAGATGCTCGACATGGGCTTCGCCGAAGACCTCGACGCGATCCTGACCGAAACGCCGAAGGAGCGCCAGACGGCCCTCTTCTCGGCGACGATGCCGCCGCGCATCGCGCAGATGGCGGCGAAGCACCAGACGAAACCGGTGCGCGTCGAAGTGCAGCGGGCGAAGCTCGCGGCCGGGGAAGCCCCCAAGGTGCGCGAACTCGTCTACGTCGTGCAGCGGGACTACAAAGCCGCGGCGCTGGCGCGCGTCCTCGACTTCGAAGCGCCGACGGCGGCGCTCGTCTTCTGCCGCACCCGCGCCGATGCCGACGGCGTCGCCGATACGCTCAACGGCCGCGGCTACCGTCCCGAGTCGATCCACGGCGGACTGACGCAGGATCAGCGCGACCGCGTGATGCGACAGTTCCGCGAGGGGAGCGTGAAGGTCCTCGTCGCCACCGACGTCGCGGCTCGCGGCCTCGACATCGACCACCTGTCGCACGTCATCAACTTCAACGTGCCCGAGTCGGCCGAGGTCTACGTCCACCGCATCGGCCGCACCGGCCGCGCCGGCCGCGAGGGCGTGGCCATCACGCTCGCCGAACCGCGCGAGCGATTCCTGCTGCAAGCGATCGAACGGCTCACCGGCCGGCGCTTCAACACGCCCGCGGTGCCGACGAAGGCCGACCTCGTGACGAAGCGGCTGGAGCGGACCCGCGAAGAGATCCGCGATGCCCTCTCCACCGGCGGCATCGAGAAGGCCCAGGCGCTGATCGAGCCACTGCTGAAAGACTTCAAGCCGAACGAGGTCGCGCTCGCCACGGCCGCGCTGCTCGTGAAGCTGACGCATCCGACCGACGACGGCCCGGACATCCCCTCGCCGAACTTCCCGCAGAACCGTCCGGCCCCCAGCGGCGGCTACAACAGCGGCGGCCCGGCGCGCCCTCCGTTCGGCCGCAACCGGCCGATGGATCACCGCCCCGCCCCCGGTCGTCCGCGCAGCGGCGGCAGCAGCGGTCCCGTCAACTCGGCCGACATGACGAAGGTCTTCATCGGCGCCGGCCGCGATACGGGCGTCGGTCGCCGCGAACTGATGACCGCGTTCGAGAACGAACTCGGGCTGTCGTCCCGGGACATCGGCGACATCAACGTGGCCGGGGATTTCTCGCTCGTGGAAGTGCCGGGCGAACTCGCCGATCACGTGATCACCTCGCTGCAGGGCGTCCGCTTCCGCGGCCGCTCGGTGGTGGTGCGCCGGGACAAAGCCGGCACCGCAGTCTGAAATTCAGTTGAGATGAAGTGAAGCCGCGACGCACCGGTCTCCACCGGTGCGTTTTTTGTGGAGGGCCCCGAGCCGGCTCGTCAGTGGGAACATCCGATGTCCGAGTTCCGCCAGCTCCCCGCCGTCGGCCGCGTGCTCGAGCACCCGGCCCTCGCCGCGCTGCGCGGGGATCATGCGGCGGACGCGATCACCGCCGCGGTGCGGAGCGAGCTCGATGCGCTGCGGAGCCGGATGAAAGCGGGGAATCCCATCACCGATTTCGATGCCATCGCCGAAGCCGTCGCTCTCCGATTGCAGAGTGATGCCGCGCCGATGCTCCGCACGGTCATCAACGCCACCGGCATCGTGCTGCACACGAACCTCGGCCGCTCGCCGATGCCCGAAGTCGCGGCGCGGGCGGCCTACGAAGCGGCGCGGGGTTACCTAAATCTCGAACTCGATCTCGCGACGGGGAAGCGGTCGAGTCGGCAGGATCCGATCCGTGCGGGGGTGATGGCGCTCACCGGCGCCGAAGCGGCGACAGTCGTGAACAACTGCGCCGCCGCGACCGTGATCGTGCTGCGCGCCCTCGCGGCCGGGAAGGAAGTCATCGTTTCGCGCGGCCAGCTCATCGAGATCGGCGGCAGCTTCCGCATCCCCGAGATCATGGCCGCGAGCGGGGCGATCCTCCGCGAAATCGGCACCACGAACATCACGCGACCGAGCGACTACGAACGGGCCATCGGGCCGAATACCGGGTTGCTGATGCGCGTCCACACGAGCAACTTCCGCGTCCGCGGCTTCACCGAATGCGTCGGCATCAACGAGCTTGCGGAGTTGGGGAACAAGCACGGCATCCCGGTGATCGACGATGCCGGGAGCGGCGCCGCGCACGACCTCGCACCGTACGGGTTGCCCGGCGAACCGCTGATTTCGCAGGGGATCGCGGCCGGGGCCGACCTCGTCCTCTTCAGCGGCGACAAGCTTTTGGGCGGTCCGCAAGCGGGGATCATCGCGGGAAAGGCGACGTCGATCGACCGCATCGAGCGCGATCCACTCATGCGCGCCTTCCGGTGCGACAAGATGACGCTCGCCGCGCTGGAAGCGACCCTGCAATTGCATCGGCATCCGGAGCGCGCACTGGCCGAGGTTCCGACGCTCGCGATGCTGACGATGCCGCCGGCGAAGCTGCGCGAGCGCACCGGAGCCTTCGCGGAGCGGTTGAAAGCGATGGCCGGTATACGGTCGATGGAAGTGCGAGACGGTATCTCGTACGTCGGCGGCGGCTCGCTCCCCGATGTGGCGCTGCCGGCGGTCGCGATCGCGCTGACAGCGCAGTGTCACTCGGAAGAGACCCTCGCGAACCGGCTGCGCGCGGGCACGCCGGCGGTCGTGGCCCGCATCCACGACGGCCGGGTGCTGTTCGACCTGCGCACGGTGTTCGACCGCCAACTCGACGATCTGTTCGCGGCCATCGCGGCCGCGCTCACGGAGGCGACGCCTTGAATTTCAGCACTGCGCTCGGGCGATTGAGAATCGTCGGCTTCTTTGAAGGCACCTCGGCGGTGCTGCTCTTCTGCGTGGCGATGCCGTGGAAATACCTCATCGACGAGCCGACGGGGAAGCCCGTCGTGTCTGCCGTGGGCACGGCGCACGGCCTCCTCTGGACGCTCTACATCGCGGCCGCGCTGAACGCCGCCATCGCGCGGAAGTGGGACTTCGGCCGAATGGTCATCGCGGGGTTGGCGTCGATCCCGCCCTTCGCCACGTTCGTCTTCGACCGCAGCCTGCGACGCGAACAGCGGGAGATGAACGGCGCGGCCCTTGATCCCGGAGGGATCGCAGAAATAAGCCGGCGGTCGCAGACCGCCGGATAGGGGATCGCAATAGGGTTCGACCCCGGAGGGGTCGCAGATTACTCGGCCCGGCTGCGACTCCTCCGGGGTCGAAAAATATGTCCGGTGTTCCGGCGGTCTGCGACCGCCGGCTAATTTCTG
>JAYVTJ010000428.1:0-2441 GCA_043774415.1 Fimbriiglobus sp.
CGCGCGCGAGGCGCTCGCCGCCTCCGGCGTCGCCCCCGCCGAGGTCGATCTGATCGTCTGCGCGACGGTCACGCCCGACCTCATGTGCCCGAGCACGGCCTGCCTCATCCAATCGTACCTCGAGTGCGGCACGATCCCGGCGTTCGACATCTCCGCCGCCTGCTCCGGGTTCGTCTACGCCCTATCGGTGGCCGAGCAGTTCATCCGCACCGGCACGGCGAAGCACGTGCTCGTGATCGGTGCCGAGGTGCTCAGCCGCGTGAGCGACTTCAGCGACCGAAACACCTGCATCCTCTTCGGCGACGGCGCCGGGGCTGTCGTACTCGGTGCAACCCGCGAACCGGGGCGCGGCATCCTGAAGATCCGCCTCTTCGCCGACGGCTCACGCCAGGAACTCATCCAGGTGCCGAGCATGGTGACGCCGAACCCGCCGCCCGGCACCGTGGCCCTGCCGAACTTGCGCTACCTGCGGATGAACGGTCGCGAGGTGTTCAAGTTCGCCGTGACCCAGTTGCGGGCTTTGATCCAATCGGCCCTCGACGACTGCAAGCGCCTCGGGAAAGAACTGAGCCTGATCGTGCCGCACCAGGTGAACGTGCGCGTGATCGACGCGGCGCTCGAGGACCTCGATTTCCCGGCCGAGAAGGTCATCGTGAACCTCGACAAGTACGGCAACACCTCGGCCGCATCGGTGCCGATCGCCCTCGACGAAGCGGTGCGGACGGGCCGCGCCAAACCGGGCGACACGCTGCTGCTCGTGGCCTTCGGCGGCGGCCTGACGTGGAGCAGCGCCCTCGTGACCATGTGAAGCTTTCGAGAACCCGCTCGACCGATTGCGGCCCGTGCGTATCATGGGCGGTACCGGTATCGGATGGTCCGCATTCCGGTCATGTCTCGGGTCATTTGGAAAAGGGGATCGCTCATGTTCTGGATTCGCTCGCTCGCACTGACACTCGCGCTGGCCGTGGCCGTCTCGGCCGAAGACAAGAAGCCGGCCGAATTCGACGCCAAGGCGCTCGTCGGCAAGTGGACTTTCACCGAAGGGATGAAGGCCGGGGAGAAGACGGAAGCCGACAAGCTGAAAGAACCCGCCGAGATCACCGCCGACAAGATCACACTGAAGACGGCCGATGCCACGTTCGTGTTCAAGTACAAGGCCGATGCCAAGGCCAGCCCGGTCGCCATCGACATGGAAATCCTGGAGCCGGACGGCTTCAAGGGCGCCAAGGCCAAGGGCATCATCGCCCTCGACGGCGAGAAGCTGAAGCTCGCCTACAACCCAAAGCCGGACGGCGAGCGCCCGACCGATTTCAAGAGCACGAAGGACAACGGCAACCACGTCTACATGCTGACGATGGCCAAGAAAGAAGACAAGAAAGAAGACAAGAAAGAAGACAAGTGAAGTGCTGTTGACGATGCAGCCGCTGCGGCCCACGGGTATCATGCCCGTGGGCTTTTTCGTTGCACAGTCCCCCGGTGAACCATGCTCCGCCTGCTCTCCGCTTCCGCATGTCTCCTCGCACTTTCGACCGCGGTCCGATCCGATGAAAAGCTGAAGGGCATCGCCTGCCGGTCGGTCCACCTCGGGTACACCGCCGACGCGGGTACTGCCTTCTACGTCGAGGCGACCGTGCGCGAATCGGCGCCGGGCACCTACTTCTGCGCCTGCGGATTCAACTCGGGCTACTTCGGAATCCAGGAACTCGCCGACGGCAAGAAGCTCGCGCTCTTCTCGGTGTGGGATCCCACCGCCGGAGACGATCCGAAAACGGTGCCCGAGGAGAAGCGCGTGAAGACGCTTCACAAAGGCGAAGGTGTCCGCATCGGCCGCTTCGGCGGCGAGGGCACCGGCGGGCAATTGTTCTTCGACTTCGACTGGAAGGTCGGCGATACTTACAAGTTCCTCGTGACTGCGGCTCCCGATGGCGCCGACCGCACCGCTTTCGCCGGCTACCTCTATCTGCCGGCGAAGGAGGAGTGGAAGCACCTCGTCACGTTCTCGACCCTCGCGAAGCAGAAGCAGCTCGGCGGCTACTACTCGTTCGTCGAAGACTTCCGGCGGAACAAAGTCTCCGCGACGCTGGCTCGCACCGCGGAGTACGGCAACGTCTGGACGCGCAGCGCGAAGGGGGAGTGGACGCCGACCGTCGAAGCCCGCTTCACGGGCGATAGCAACCCGGTGCTGAACATCGACGCCGGCTTGACGAAAGCCAAGGATCGCTTCTTCCTCGCCACCGGCGGGGCGACCGAGAACGTCACGACGCAGTTGAAGGAGAAGATCGCATTGCCGAAGGAGGCGAAGCCGGAGTTGCCGAAGGGTCTGCCGGTGAAGTGAGCGGGTGCTGAACTGCGACGATGCTGCTACAATACTACCGACTCGTACTCAGGGGTCGAATGATGAACACGATTGTCGTCGATGCCGCAATGCGCGACAAGCTCCT
>JAYVTJ010000429.1:0-17438 GCA_043774415.1 Fimbriiglobus sp.
GCTCGCGACCATCGACAAGTACGTCGGCCAAGCCGAGAGCGGCAAGCGCCCCGCCGAGACGGTGAAGTTCCTCGCGGCGGCCGACAACCCCGAAGGCAAAGCGCCGCTGACGAGCATCGAAATCGCGTTCCAACCGGGCGACGAAGCGCTGCTGCCGAAGGGGGGCAACCGCACCTACGGCTTCGACGCCGACAAGAAATCGCAGGCGTACGGGTTGCCGGTGCTGGTCATCACGACCGACGAGAAGGGGAAGGAAGTCGAGTTCTACAGCTTCGGCGGATTCCGGCTCCCGGCGAAGTTCACGGATGCGGATTTCAGCCCCGACCGCCTGGGCGGGAAGAAGAAGTAGGTCGATGCTCAGAGGTGGGTCGAGCCCAGTCTTCGAGGCCCGTCATCGGCATTGTCGGACCTCGAAGACTCGGCCCGACCTGCAAGACCCGATGCCAATCCGGCAGGAACTGCCCACGATCCGAACTCCGCGCGGCAGAAGTGCGATTCCCCATCCCGTCCGATCATGCAATAATCGCTTGCTGCGATAGCCCTTGCGCGGCGGGGTACCGGCAACTCTGCGCCGGCACTGGCTTTGCTGATACTGTACCGGTTTCCGAAGACCTGAGCGACGCGTGATCCGCTCGGGAGGTGCGCTGTGACTGCGGAGCTGCCGAACCGACCGATTGCCGAACCCGATCCGGCCTTCTCGATCCTCGTCGCCGACGACGATCGCGGGAGCCGCGATACGCTCGCGCAGATGCTGGCCGACCGCGGCTTCTCGACCATCACCGCGACCAGCGGCGAAGAGGCCATCGAGATCGTCCGCGTCGAAACGATCCACCTCGTCTTCTTCGACATGCACATGCCGCGGATGACCGGCCTCGAAGCGCTCCAGCAGGTGCGGATCTTCAACGAACTCCTGCCCGCAATCCTCGTGACGGCCGATGCCACCCGCGAGGTCATCCGCCAGGCGCTCCAGGCCCACGTCTACAGCGTGCTGCCGAAGCCGGTCAACAAGAGCGTCCTGCTCCATACATTGGCCCGTGCCCTCGGCCAAGCGGCGCGCAAGCCGACCCCCGACGTGCCGCCGATCCCCCAACCCTGACGAACCTCCCCGGAGCGACGACGATGGCGATGAAGCTGATCCCCCTGAACGACAAGATCGTGGTCGAGCGCCTCGAAGCCGACGCCAAGACGGCCGGCGGCATCATTTTGCCCGATACGGCGAAGGAGAAGCCGAAGCAGGGCAAGGTGCTGGCGACGGGCGACGGCAAGCCGCTCGAAAACGGCAAGCGCGCCAAGCTCCAGGTGAAGGTCGGCGACCGCGTGCTCTTCACGAGCTACTCCGGCAGCGAAGTGACGGTGGATGGCAAGGAATACCTCATCATGACCGAAGACGACATCCTCGCCACCGTCGGGTGAGCGCCGGTCTCCCGGATCGGAATCGGTTCTCATTCCGATTCCGATCACTCTCGCCCCCCCTCCGTCGGAATCGGACCGCTCTCGGCGGAATCTGGGTACCAGCCCGGCCGGGCCACGACTTGCGTCCGATTTCCGCATTTCGCTTGACTCCTCGTTCTTGATGCTCGACGAGCATTTCCATATGCGTCCTCCCGAGCCGCGCGATGATCCGCTCCCTGTGAACTTGGCTTGTCCAAGTAACGTCGCGCTGGCATTCGTCCGGCGTTCGAGGCTATGGACCGCCATCCGTTGATTGCACCCGCGCCGCGGCAATCGATCCGCGGATGTCGTTTCGGGCCCAGCGCGGCACGAACCGCCCAATCATGGGCAGCTTCTACTTGGAAACCACTTCGGAGAGCGACGTGAAAACCAAAGGCGAACTCGAAACCGAGGTCAGCAACGCCGTCATCCGCTTCAAACGGGACTACATGGGGCGGGGGCCGCAGGAGGTGCGCACGTTCCTGGTCGAGGACATGGCCCTCGTTCGACTCAAGGGTGTCCTGACGCCCGCCGAACAGCGGCTCGCGCAGGTCGAAGATCCGCACCGGGGGCGCGACCTCATCAAGCAACTCCGGATCGAACTCATCGAACACGGCCGGGAAATTCTCGAAGGAGCGATCCAGGGCATCCTCGGGGTTCGCATTGTGAGTCTGCACACGGATATCAGCACCCGCACCGGCGAGAGCGTCATGGTGTTCACGCTCTCGGAAGATCCGGTCGAAAAAGCACAGATCGGCGCTTGACGCGATGGGAAGAGACGGATAGAAATCGATTAACCCAATCTGGCAGCGGAGGGCGGATCGACCGCCGGCCAAACTACACGGTTGGGACAACTGACGCTCACAGCCGACCCGACGTGATCCGTCGGGTGGGATATAGGCCGGAGAACTCCACTGAAGTGGGTTTCTCCGGCCTTTTTCGTTTTCCGTCCCGGCCCGGAGCATCGATGACGCCCACCAACGCACTGCTCGGCAACCTCCTCTCACCCGCCGTCTTGGCATTCGTCTTGGGGCTTTTCGCCCGACTGATCAAAGGCGACCTGTCGTTGCCGAAAGATGCTTTCGGCCTGATTGCCGCCTATCTCCTGTTCGCGATCGGGTTGAAAGGCGGTGTCGAACTCGCCCACGCACCGGCCGGGGAGGTTGCCGGGCCGGTGGCCGTCACCCTGCTGCTCGGCTGCTTGACTCCGGTCATCGCGTTCCTCATCCTCCGCAAGTTCTGCCGATTGGGACCGGCCGATGCCGCCGGGGTCGCCGCGCACTATGGGTCCGTCTCCGCGGTCACGTTCATAGCTGCTCAGTCGTTCGTCGCCGCTCAGGGCGCGCCCGCCGAGGGGTTCATGCCGACGCTCGTGACCGTGCTGGAAAGTCCGGGGATCAACATCGCACTGGCAATCGGACTGATGACGGCCGGCGGCGATCGTCGGCTGTTCGCCGCGCTCCACGAAGTCTTCACTTCGCGCGGGCTGCTGCTGCTGCTCGGCGGATTGGTCGTCGGTCTCGTGATGGGCGAGAAGAATTGGTCCGACGTATCGCTGTTTTACGACACGAAGGGCCCGATCTTCCGGGGGAGCCTCTGCCTCTTCCTGCTCCACATGGGGGCGCTCGCCGGCGAGCGACTGGCGGACCTCAAGAAAGTCGGCCCGCGGCTGCTGATATTCGCCATCCTGCTCCCCATCGCTCACGGTGCGCTCGGCGTGTGGCTCGGTCATCTCTCCGGCTTGTCGGTCGGTGGGGCCGCGGTCCTCGGGGCGATGGCCGCCAGCGCGTCCTACATCGCCGCTCCTCCGGCCGTCCGGCTCACGCTTCCCGACGCGAATCCGACTTACTCGCTCACCTGCTCGTTGGGGATCACCTTCCCGTTCAACATTCTGGCCGGCATCCCGCTCTACTTCGAGATCGCCCGGTGGATGGCCGGGTGATCGAGTTCGGATTCTCTACTCACGAGGATGACTCACATGTGCGACAAGAACCACATCCACACGACGGCATGCGGCGTTTCCCGTCGCGGTCTACTCGCGGCAGCGGGCGGCGGTCTGATGGCGGCGGCGGTTCCGGGTCTGATTCCGACCGTCGCCTCGGCCAAGGATCGCCCCAGGCCGGCCGACATCAGCCCGAAGGACTCGCTCGATTTGCTCTACGCCGGGAACAAGCGCTTCTCGGCCGGCAAGCCCGAAGCCCCCCACCGCGACCTCGAGCGGCTGAAAGAAGTGGCACCGTTGCAGAAGCCCTTCGCCGCGTTCCTCGGCTGCGCCGATAGCCGCGTGCCCATCGAGATCGTTTTCGACCAAGGCTTCGGCGACCTCTTCGTCACGCGGATCGCCGGGAACGTCTCGACCCCGGAGATCACCGGAAGCCTGGAGTTCGGGACGCTCGTTCTGGGGGCGAAAGTTCTTTACGTTCTCGGCCACACCAGCTGCGGGGCAGTGACGGCGGCGGTCAAGGGTGAAGAGGTGCCGGGCCAGATCAGTTCGCTGTTCTACCACATCCGCCCGGCGGTCCGGGCCGCGAAGGGGGACGTGGCAGCGGCGGTCAAGGAGAATGTGCGCAATCAGATCGACGTGCTGCGGGAAGCATCGCCGGTTATCTCCCGGCTTGTCAAGCAGGGCAAGTTGGTCGTCGCCGGCGGCGTCTATGACCTCGCCACGGGAACAGTTGCACCGGTCGAGGTGTGAGAGCGATCGACCAGACTCAAAAACGTTCGGAGTGGCGATGAAGATCCTGAACCATTCGGAAGTCCTGGAAGCCGAAGAGGGGGATTATTAGCTGGTCGAACTTCGTCGTCACGATGTCGCGGAGCTTCAGCTCCCGGTCGTTCGCGATCACCGCCTTCGGGCCGAAGAGCGCTTTGATCGCCGCCTCCGGCACCTTCTCCAGCGTGCTCTCGTCCTTCGACACCGCCAGCCCGATGCGCTGCTCGTACGGGTTGTTCTTCGCCTTCTGCCGGGACTGCCTCCGGCACATCTGCACTGCTGACGGCGCACCCCGAATCTTTTTTCCGGATTCTTCTTGGCACTCGGAAAAAGCCGGACTACCATGCGGGCACTTTCCGCAAGGAGAGGGTCTGCGGGGGCTGGCGTATCGGGGTTCGAGACCGTCCGAATCGTTCGCGACGGGCCTTCGGTTCCACGGCCGCGCGGGTCGGGCGTTCGATCGGAGAAGCGGCGCATGGCGACGAACATCTACGTCGGGAACCTCCCCTGGACCACCACCAACGAAGAGCTGGCCGACATGTTCGCCCAGTTCGGCCAGGTGACAAAGGCCCAAATCATCACGGACCGCGACACCGGCCGTTCGCGCGGCTTCGGTTTCGTCGAAATGGCCACCGAAGCGGAAGCGCAGAGCGCCATCGACGCCATGAACAACTCGGACATGAACGGCCGACCGCTGACGGTCAACATCGCCAAGCCTCGTGAAGGCGGCGGGGGCGGTGCTGGAGCGGGGGGCCGACGTGGCGGCGGCGGAGGCGGCGGATACGGAGGAGGTGGTGGTGGTGGTGGTGGTGGATACGGAGGGGGCGGAGGTCGCAGCGGGGGTGGAGGAGGCTACGGTGGCGGAGGCAGCAGTGCAGGAGGCGGCTACGGCGGCGGCGGTGGCGACCGCTACTGATCCCGGCCGCGGATGCCGAAGCCCCGTCCGCGGGGCTTTTTCGTTTCGACCCGCTGTTCCCGGTCGGTCGCGGCCACTTTCCAACTCGCTTCTCCGTCGGCCCGCGCATATGCTTGCATCCACATCGACCCGTCCGACTGCCGGAGCCTCTCCAACATGCGCAAGTTCCTCCGCTTGGAAACCCTCGAAGACCGGCTCACGCCGGCCGGGTTTTTCCTCACCGGCGTCGGCGGCCTGACGAACCCGGCCACGCCGAACGTCCGCGTCTACGATGCCTCCCCTGTACCCGGCGGATCCTCGACATACCTCAATCCGCCGGGCGACCTCGCGGCCTTCGGACCGACCTTCGCCGGTTCGGTGCGCGTCGCCAACGGCGATGTGAACGGCGACGGCATCGACGACATCATCACGGCCCAAGGCCCCGGCGCCGGCAGCGCCTCGCAGGTGAAGATCTACGACGGCCGCTCCGCGCTCGTCGGCGGCGTGAGCATCGAGATCGCCAGCTTCTACGCCTATTCGAACGAAGCCGGCGCCTCGCAGACGCCCGGCTTCGCGGGCGGCGTCTTCGTGGCGAGCGCCGACTTCAACGGCGACGGTTTCGACGAAGTCGTCGTCTCGGCGGGCGCCGGCGGCCGCGGGCACGTCAAGGTCTTCAACTTCCACGGCGGCGATCCCGCGGCGCCGTTCCTCGGCAGCGCCCCCGAGCTGCGCAGCTCCTTCTACGCCTACACCGACTTCGCCGGGGAAATCCGCATCACGACGCTGAGGGACGCTGGCATCGAGTACCTCGTGACCGCTTCCGGCAAGGGGACGAGCCAGTCGGACGTGCGCAGCTACCGAAACGTTTACGACCTCGGTCAGGTCCCGGATCTCACGTTCGTCGCGCCGGCGTCGCAGACGTTCCCCTTCGCCGGCTACTTCGGCGGCCTCTCGGTCGCGGCCGGCGACACCGACGGCGACGGCAACGAGGAACTGTTCGTCTCGAAAAACAGCGGCCCATCGCTCGTGTCGGTCTACGGCCTCGGGCAATTGAACACCCCCCGCTTCCAGTTCGAGGCCTTCCCCGGTTACAACGGCGAAGTGCGGCTCGGCGCCGCCGATGTGGACGGCGATGGTAAAGTCGAAGTGCTGACCTCGACGGGCGACAGCCCCGGCGCGGGCGGTGCCCACGTGAAGGTCTGGAACGTCGGCACCGGCCCGAGCGAACTCCGCAGCTTCTTCGCCTATCCCGGCTACGCCAACGGCGTCTTCCTGAGTACGAACGACTTCACGACGACGCAGACCTTCTCGAACAGCACTCCGCTGGCCATCCCGCAGACCGACACCCCCGTGAGTTCGTCGATCGCGGTCGATCTGCTCACGCTCAACGATTCGACGATCCGCCCGAAGGCGATCCAGATCGACCTGAACATCACGGCGACCTCGGGTTCGTTCAACGGGGACCTCACCGCGACTCTGCGCAGCGCGACGGCCGGGCCGTTCGAACTCTTCTCGAATGTGAACTCCGTCGGCGCCGGCTTCGGCATCACCCTCGCGGACACGGCCGCGACGAACATCGCCTCGGCCGGGGCGACGATCGGCGTCCGGCTCACGGGGATCTTCCGGCCCGAACTCGGCAACCTCCTGGCGGAGTTCGGCAACTCGGCGCTCGCCGGGACGTGGACGCTTTCGCTGCGCGACAGCGGGACGACTTCCGACGCGTATCGCCTCGATTCGTGGGCGATCCGCATGGTTTACTGATGCTCATCCGCTTGGGGCCTGTCGGGAAAATGCGCGGTCGCGATGGAATTCGGGCAAATGGAGAGTTGATCGTTGCGGAACCAGAGTGGCCGGGATACCATCACAATCCGCAGAATCGCGCCGCCGCCCACGGCCGTTCGCGTCAACCCGCTCAACCTCTCGGAGTCCGCATCATGCGCTGGTCCATCGCCTCGATCTTCTCGAGTCCGCGCCCCGCGGCCAAACGGTCGCCGTACCGGAGTCGGCTCGGCGTCGAACACCTCGAAGACCGCCTGACCCCGGCCGGGTTCTTCCTGACGGGCGTCGGCGGCTTCACCAATCCCGCCGAGCCGAACCTGCGGATCTACGACTCGACCAACCCCGCCGGCGGGGCGTCGTCGTTCCGTCAGCCCCCGGGCGACATCGGATCCTTCCCCGGCTTTTCGGGTTCGGTCCGCGTGGCCACCGGCGATGTGAACGGCGACGGCGTCGGCGACTTCATCACGGCCCAGGGCGACGGTCTCACCAGCGGTTCGCAGGTCCGCATCTTCGATGGCGCCAGCGCGCTGTTCAGCGGCACCGCCGTGGAAATCTCGAGCTTCTTCGCCTACGGCAACACGGCCGGGGCCGCGACGACCCCCGGCTTCGGCGGCGGCGTCTTCGTCGCCAGCACCGACCTCAACGGCGACGGCGTCGATGAAGTCATCACCTCGGCCGGCGCCGGCGCCCGTGGCCACGTCAAGGTCTTCAACTTCAACGGCCCTTCCGGCTTCCTCGGCAACGCCCCGGAGCTGCGCAGTTCCTTCTACGCCTACACCGATTTCGCCGGCGAAATCCGCGTGACCACCGCCTTCATCGGCGGCACCGCCTTCGTCGTCACCGGCTCGGGCGCCGGCACCAGTCAGTCCGATGTCCGCCTCTACCAGAACGCGTTCAACATCGGCCAGATCCCCGACCTCACCTTCGTGGCCCCGGTCGCCCAGCTCTTCCCGTTCCCCGGCTTCAACGGCGGGGTCTCGGTCGCCGCGGGCGATGTGGACGGCGACGGCAGCGACGAACTCTTCGTCTCGCAGAACGCCGGCGGCACCGGACTCGTCAACGTCTACGGCGCGGCGAATCTCACCGTGCCGATCGTCCAATTCCAAGCCTTCGGCGGCTTCACCGGCGAAGTGCGCCTCGGCTGCGCCGACGTGGACGGCGACGGCCGCGACGAAGTGCTGACCTCCACGGGGAGCAGCCCCGGCGCCGGCGGCGCCCACGTCAAAGCGTGGAGCGTCACGGGCGCCACCGCGACGACGACCCGCAGCTTCTTCGCCTACGAGGGGTACATCAACGGAGTCTGGCTGAGCACCAACGACTACAACTGGGGGCAGAACTTCGCCATCGCCCCGGGGACGGCCATCCCGAATCCCAGTCCGGTCTACACGGTGTCCAACCTCGTGGTGGATCCGATCACCAGCAACGACTCCCTCCTCCTGGCCACCCGGATCGTCGTGTCGCTCCAAGTCGTGGGTACGTTCGACGCCGATCTCGACTGCTTCCTGACGTCGCCGACCGGGCAAATCCTCGTGCTGACTCTGAACAGCAACGGCGGCAACGACGGTTACAACGTGATCTTTTCGGACTCCGCGACGACGAACATCAACGCGGCGCCGAGCATGCCGACCGGGGTCGTCGGTACCTTCAAGCCGCGCAACGGCGTCTCGATCATTTCCACCTTCGGAGCCTTCCCCGTCGCCGGGACTTGGAAGCTTTCCATCCGCGATACATTTGGGGCCGACGCCCATACTCTCACCAGCTGGGGCATCAGCTTGACGTTCTGAGCGGTGCGCCGTTGCTCTGCGGCGACGGGCGCCGTACAATCCCATCGTCCCCCCAACGCTCCGCATTCGCCCCTCGCGGCGGATTCGGAGCGTTGGCGCATTTTCGAACCGTCCCTCCCGAGCGTCGTGGTTTATGGCCAAAGAAGAAGCGATCGAAGTCGAAGGCCGCGTCAAGGAAGCCCTTGCGAATACGCAGTTTCGGGTCGAACTCGACATCGGCGGCGAAGTCATCGCGCACGTCGCGGGGAAGATGCGCAAGAACTTCATCCGCATCATCCCGGGCGACCGCGTCAAAGTCGAAATTTCCCCGTACGACCTAACCCGTGGCCGCATCACCTATCGCGCCCGGTGAACTTGAGCGATTCTGCCGATTCTCCGGATTTTTCTTGACAGTCGGTGCCCGTTCCCCGAAACTACTCCCATCGCCACGATGGCGACGACCACTTCACACCGAGATGTCCAAGGAGGGACGGTACGATGCTCATCGTCACGGAATCGAAGGCTCAGGGCTGGCGCGCGGTTGCGGTTTTCCACGATCAAACCGAGGCGCTCGTCTACGTCGGCCGCTCGTCCACCCAAGTCCGCGGCGGCTACGCCGAAGCTTACAACGAACAGCTCGAAGCCGACGAGCGCGAAGTCGTCGCGACGATCAAACTCCAGCAGTGGCAGGGCGCCCCCGACGCGGGCAAGTGGCTCGACAAAGCCGAACTCCGCCTCCCCGCCGGCGTCCGCTTGAAAGAAAAGATGGCGGCGTGAGCTATTATGAAATGCAGTAAAGCGAACCCGCGCCGATCCGGCGCGGGTTTTTTCGTCCCCGGCGGTACGGGAACTGCACCTTCTCATAATCTCTCGCGACCGACTGCCAAATGGAGCGCCTCGTGCCCGAATCCACCACCCCTTCCGCGCCGGCTCGGCTTTCCCTCGGCGGTCGAATCGGCACCTTCTTGGGCATCACGCTTCCCTTTTCGGGTGTGATCGCCGCGCCGTTCTTCGTTTGGGGCTGGGGCTTTCACTGGGTCGATCTCGGCCTGCTCATCGGAATGTACTTGGTCACGGCCCTCGGCATTACGGCCGGATTCCACCGGCTCTTCGTCCACCGCTCGTACGAAGCGAACATGCCCGTGAAGGTCGCCCTCGCGATCATGGGGTCGATGGCCGTGCAGGGGGCGCTTTTCAAGTGGGTGGCGCTGCACCGGCGGCACCACCAGCACAGCGACACCCCGGACGACGTCCACTCGCCGCACCACAGCGGCGAGGGCGTGATGGGCTTCCTCCTCGGCTTCTGGCACTCGCACATCGGCTGGGCCTTCGACGCCGACCCGCCGCACCTCGAGCGCTACGTCAAGGATCTCGCCGCCAGCCCGACCCTGCGCATCACGAGCGCACTCTTCGGCGTTTGGGCCACGCTCGGCTTCGTGCTCCCGGCCGTCCTCGGCGGGCTGATTTCGGAATCGTGGAACGGCGTCTGGACCGGCCTCATCTGGGGCGGTCTCGTGCGCGTCTTCCTCGTGCACCACGTCACGTGGAGCGTCAATTCGGCCTGCCACATCTGGGGGTTCCGCCCGTTCAACAGCGACGACCACAGCCGGAACAATCTGGTGTTCGGCATCCTCGCCCTCGGCGAAGGCTGGCACAACACGCACCACGCCTTCCCGACTTCCGCGCGCCACGGCCTCCGCTGGTGGGAGATCGACGTGAGTTACTACGTGATCCGGGCGCTGGCCTTCTTCGGCCTAACTTGGAATCTGAAACTTCCGAGCCGCGAAGCGCAGCGGAAAGAGCGCCGGAGACGGTGAGTATGGCGGACCCCACGAAAAAGCCGTTTCGGCTCCGCGCCGATGAGATCCGGCCGATCGCGACCGGGCGCGGCGCATGCTTCGCCACGGACATGATCACCTGCGACGGGCGGAAGGTCGGATTCATGTACCGCGAGCCGCCGGATGAGGAGATCGACAGCGGTTGGCGGTTTCTGGCGGGGTTCGAGTCCGACGAATATATGGACGACCCGGACAACCTCTCGCTGTACGACGTCAACACGATCGCCAACTACGACCCCGATATCATTCCGCTCTTGGATGCGCCGATCGGTTCCACGTTCGAGCGCGAAAATCGAACGGGACCGTTCGTCGAAGTGCATGATTTCGAGCACCCGTCCGACTAGCGAATAACCCGCCGCCGGGATTTGTGTCGCCGCTACGGCCGGAGTTCTTTGCGGTCTTTGCGGCCTTGCGCGAGTCCGATGCCGGGTTTTCATCCCGAGATCGGGGGGATTCGCTTCAGTTCGCCCGACTGTGCGAAACAATCGGTGTATGCCGAAAGCTCGCCCCACCGAAGCTCCCCCGCCGACGGACTCACCTCCCTTGCCGCCGCCGATTCCGCGCTGGCGCATCGATGCCGCCGCCGGGGCGCTCGCCGGGGCGGGCGTCGCCGTGGCCTTGGCACTGTTCACGAAGCCGAACCTGTTCGGGGCGTGGGGCGATGCGGTCGCCGCAAAGCTGATCGATGGCCTCGGCCTCGGCGTCGGCGTGCTGCTCCTCGGCTGGGGCACGCTCGTCGTCTTGTACATCGCCCGGCGGCGCTGGCTGCGGTTGACCCTCCGCGGCCTCGGCTGGGGCGTCCTGACGCTCTCCGCAGCCGCCTTCGCCGACAAGGCGTTGTCAGTGCCGGTCTCGGTGTACGGTTCGGGCGGTTCCGTGGGGGCTTGGATCGCGTTCGAGTTCGACGCCGTCGGCCCGGCTCCTGTTCCCGCGCTGCTGCTCGCGTCCGCAATTCTTCTAGGGTTGCTGCTCGCACTCGATGGCCTCGTCCGCCGGTCGCAGCGCCTCGGGTGGAACTCGTTGAAGCTCGCGGGGCGATCCTTCGTCCGCGGCAATCGCTCGCTCAACCGCCGGGCCGATGCGCTCGTCCACCGGCTGACCCCGGCCGCGAAGCCGGCGCTCGTCGAACTCCATCCGGCGCCGAGCGCGGCGATCTCCAAAGCCATCCCGATCACGCGTCCCGCGCTGCTTGCGGAACCGGAAGGCCCGGTGCCGATCCACCGGCACACCGATCGCCCCGCGGCGAACTCGCCGACGCCGATGCCGTTCCGCATCGTGCCGCGCGACGATGAACCCGAAGAGTACGTGGAGCCGCGCTCGAATCTGCCCGAGGGTTACGAGCTGCCATCGCTCGCGCTGCTCGCGGACGCCGACCCGTTCCCGGTGTCCGATCACGAGCAGAAGCTACGCGAGCGCGCCGCGCTGCTCGAAAAGACCTTCCTCGACTTCGGCATCGCCGTGCGCGTCGTGGGCATCCACACGGGGCCGGTCATCACGCAGTACGAAATCGCCCTCGAAACGGGCCTGCGGTTGAACAAGGTGACGGTGCTCGCCGACGACATCGCGCTGAACTTGGGCGTGCAGTCGGTGCGCATCGTGGCGAGCATCCCCGGCCGCAACACCGTCGGCGTCGAAGTGCCGAACGAGCACCGGCAGACGGTGCGGTTGAAGGAGCTGATCCAGGCGACGGCCGCGAAGACGGCGAAGTTCAAGCTGCCGATCTACCTCGGCAAAGACGTCGAAGGCCGACCGCTGGTGTACGACATGGCGACGATGCCGCACCTGCTCATCGCCGGGCGGACGGGCACCGGGAAGTCGGTCTGCTTGAACTCGATCATCCAGAGCTTTCTGTTCAGCCGGGCGCCGGACGAATGCCGGCTGATCCTGATCGATCCGAAGAAGGTCGAGTTCAGCGACTACGCCCGCATCCCGCACCTCATGCACCCGGTCGTGACCGACGACAAGAAGTCCGAGGCGATCCTGGGGTGGGCCGTAGACAAGATGGAGGAGCGCTACGAACTGCTGCGGCGGGCGCGGGTGCGGAACATCGCGGGGTACAACGACCTGACGCACGAGGAGATCATCAAGCGCGTCGATCCGCAGAGCGAGGACGAGCGCCGCCAGATCCCGCGCAAGATCCCGTACATCGTGGTCATCGTGGACGAAGTCGGCGACCTGCTGATGTCGATGAAGAAGGAAGTCGAAGGGCACATCATCCGGCTGGCGCAGAAGTCGCGGGCGGCCGGCATCCACCTGATTCTGGCGACGCAGCGGCCGACGGTCGATGTCATCACGGGTCTGATCAAGTCGAACCTGCCCGCGCGGATTTGCTTCCAGGTGGCGAGCCGCAACGACAGCATGGTCGTGCTCGACGAGAAGGGGGCCGAGAAGCTCCTCGGCATGGGGGACATGCTCTTTTTGCAGCCGGGCACGAGCACCATCGTACGCGGGCAGGGGGCCTACGTGGACGATAAAGAGATCGAGCGCGTCATGGAGGAACTCGGCCAGTACGAGCCGAACTTCGAGAGTGAACTGCTGAACCTGAAGGCGAAAACGACGGCCGACGATGGGGACATGGGCGAGAAGCTGCGCGACCGCGATGCGCTCTACGAGCAGGCCATCGAGATCGTGCTGCGCGAGCAGCGCGGGAGCACATCGCTACTGCAGCGCGCACTGGGGATCGGCTACGGCCGAGCGTCGCGGCTGATCGACTTCATGGCCGACGACGGCATCGTCGGAGGGTTCAACGGCAGCAGTGCCCGGGATGTGCTGATCACCGATGAAGAGTGGGCGAGCCGCAAAAAGGGGGCGTGAGGCATTTCGGAGATCACCGGTCGATCACCCACAGCTCGTCGGTCGTACCCACGTCGTAGACGTGCTCCTTGTCCAAGAATGCCAGTGCGCCGGGGGGCAGTCCCGGAGGCAGCGCATTCCGCGAACGGTCGGTGCGGTTCTCGACGTGGCCGTCCACGAAGAGCACATTCGCGGTCTGCCCGGTCCAGCGGTAGCGCGTGCTCGGGATCTGCCGGCTCGGCGGGTAGGCGTAGAGAGTTTCCACGAGCACCGGATCGGGGCCGCTCCAGTCCACATCGACGCCGTTGGTGAACGCGATGGTCGAACTCGTGCTGCGGATGTGCGAGATCTTGATCGGGTACCAGACGGTGCCGCTCGCGTCCGTTTTGTAGAGGTTGCGGTTGAAGCCGTAGCCGCCGGTGGCGCCGTCGTAGAGCAGCTTCACGGGGCCGGGGATTTTGGCCGGTGCCTGCAGCGCGGCCGGATTGCTTTCCAGGTAGGGCATCAGGTGGCCCTTCGTCAGATCGGCCGTCTTCGTGGCGGTGTCGTAGGTGCCGAACCAGAAGACCTCCTTGGTATTTTCGATCGTGACCGCGGGCGGGTAGTTCTCCTGATTGGCGCTGATGTAATTGTGGGTGGCGAGGCCGAGCTGGTGCATGTTGTTCTGGTCGCCCAGTCGGCGCGCGGCGGCGCGGACGCGCTGGATCGCCGGCAGAAGCAGGCCGATGAGCACCGCGATGATGGCGATGACGACGAGCAATTCGATCAGTGTGAACCCGCGCCGGCACATTGAATTCGAACCTCGACTGGGGACAGTCCCATATTAACCGACGGCCCGCCGCGGATGTTGGCGCTCGAGAATTTCGGCGGAGCCGTAGGGCGTGGTCGAGTTCGCGAGATCCGCCGCCGAACGCGAATTGCCACAGCCGTAGGGCGTGGTCGAGTCCGCGAGACCCGCCGTCTTACTCCGAGGAAGACGGCGGGTCTCGATGACTCGACCACGCCCTACGGGGTCAACACCTCCGGCAGCGCCGCCGCCAGATGGTCGATCTCCGCTTCGGTCGTGTAGAAGTGTCCGCTCACGCGGATGAGCAGCCGATCCGGCCGTTCGATGATCGGAATTTCGATGCGGAGCTTCCAGAGCTCGGCCCGGAGCTTTGCGGCGTTCAACCCCGCCGGCAACTCGAAGGCCGTGAGCGATCCGTGCATGCCCGGCACATCCGGCGTCGCCAGTTTCAATCCGAGCGGTAGCAACCTCGCCCGGCTATACGCCGCGAGTTCCGCCATGCGATAGCGGATGGCGTCCCACCCGAGTGAGGCTTGGAAGTCGATGGCGCTCGGCACCGCGAGCCACGGACAGACGTCCTCCGTCCCTTCGAATTCGAGGAAGCGCGTCCGCGGTGTGCTGCCGTAGATGTCCCGTTCGTCCGGCTTGCAACCCGACCCATCCGGGTGGTAGCCCCAGCTCACCTGCAGCGGTTGCAGGCGATCCTCGTTCCCGGCGCCGACTGCGAGAAACCCCGAACCGATGGGCGCGAGCAGCCACTTGTGCAGGTTCGCCGCGTAGAAGTCGGCGCGGACGTCATCGACGTTCAGCGGCAGCATACCGGGGGCGTGGGCGCCATCGACGACGCTGACGATGCCGCGCTTCCGCGCCGCGGCGCAGAGTTCCTTCGCCGGGAGCACGAGTCCCGTTGGCGAGAGGATGTGGCTGAAGAAGAAGAGCCGCGTCCGCGCCGTCATCGCCTTCGTCGCGGCTTCGACGATCTCGCCCGGATTGCGGGCCATTGTCGGCAGCGCGAAGGTGCGCAGCGTCAGCCCCTGCCGGCGGGCGGCGCGCTCCCAGCACCAGTGCATCGCCCCGTATTCGTGGTCGGTCAGCAGGATTTCGCCGGGCGAATTGAGCCGCAACCCCGACGCGATCAGATTGATGGCGCACGACACATTCGTGGCGAAGACGAACCGTTCGGGAACTGTGCCGAGAAACGCGGCGGTGCGCGCTCTGGCTTCCCATAGCAGGGGCGGCATCTGCCGGACGAAGAAGTCGGTCGGCCCGGCCGCGAGGCGCCGGCGCAGCTCCGTGACGCGCTCGAATACCGGCGTCGGCGTCGGGCCGTACGAACCGGTGTTGAGCATGCAGACGCTCGGATCGAGCGGCACCTGCGCCCGCGCGGCGGTCCAGTCGGAAGGGGTCACGGCGCTTTCAGCTCGTAGTCGAACGTGTTGGAGCCAGTTTTCACTTCGCTGCGGAGGGTCGATTTCACATTGTAAATCGCGGGCACGGCTTCGACCACTTCCTCGATCATGGTCCCCGCCGGAGCGGGCGAACCGGCCGCGATCTTCTTGCCCGTCTTACGCGACGAGGTGATGACGACCTGGTACTTGCCGACCATCGGCCCCTTGTCGCGGGGGATCTCGTAGCTTCCGTTGGCGACGGTGGCCCCGGAACTCGGGCTTTGCGTCCCTTCGATGGGGACGAACGAAATCGACCCGCTTTCGAGCGGCGCGCCGTTCAGGGTCACCTTCCCGGAGACGGAGCCGCGGTTCGCGTCCTCGCCCCCGCAACCGGCGAGCAGCAGAACGAGGGCGATCGGACCGAGCCGGCACTTCGCGATCACGCGGATCTCCATCAGTATTCCCCGAGGACTTGGCCGTCGGCGATCCACGCCAAATACTGCCAAGTTGTGAGGGTGATCGAGTTCTTGATGAAGCCGACGTGTCCGTCGCAGAAGACGGCGTTGACGCCGCCCGTATGCCGGCTGCGCGAAGCGACCGAGTTGTTGCCGCCGAATTCGCTGCCGTTATCGGGAAAGCACGGGAGGTTCTGCCCGGGTTGGTTGTTGCCGCCCTGGCAGAAGCCGGGGTAGTCGAGCATGTTGTCGGCGGCCGACGTGTTCGGGGTCTGCGCGGCGTACAGGAACTGACCCCCGGCGCGGGTGGTGTAGGGCAGTCCGCGCACGTCGCTCTCGCCGGTGCCGGTGAGGTACTCGACGACCGCGACGGTGTTGCTGGTGCCGTCGGTGATGTCGGCGAAGCGGCGCGCCGAGGCAGGCCCCATGGCGAATAGAGCCTTCTGCTGAGGGGGGTAGTTCGAGTTCCAATTTTCGAGATCCCGCAGGCCCGAGAACATTCCGAGGTAGTTCGTGGCGAACAGCTTCATCCCGTCCGGACCGACGTTCTTGAGCTTCGCCCGGCCGTCGCTCGGGCAGACGAACGTGGCGATCGACTTGTCTTTGACGGCGGCCGGCCAAAAGGCCGAGGCGCCGGCGGAGTGCGGGTACGGCGGGAGCATCGCGTCGCCGCCGAGCGCGGTGTGGTAGTTCTGCTGTTCGATATAGGGCAGGAGGAAGTGCAGGAAGTAGGGGAACTCGTTGCCCGCGAAGCGGGTCGCGGAGAGCGTGCCGGGCGGGAACTTGTCGCGGGAGTCGTGGTGGTTGTGCAGCGCCACGCCGATCTGCTTGAGGTTGTTGGTGCACTGCATCCGCGCCGCGGCCTCGCGCACCTTCTGCACCGCCGGCAGCAGCAGGCCGATGAGAATCGCAATGATGGCGATGACGACGAGCAGCTCGATCAGCGTGAACGCCGACCGGACTCGGGAAGGGGGCTGCATGGTCCGCTCGCACGGGAGGGAGGGATGAGGGAGGACTGACGGTACCCCCTCCCCGCGGGCGGAGCAAGCGCGAACCTCAGCGCGTGCCGGTCGCCGTCATGGCGCGGGCGAACTTCCGGTCGCCGATCTAGACCGTCAACCGATCCTTGGTGTCGCCTTCCCAACCGAGATGTTCGGGGTCGCCGTCGGCCGGCAGCGCGAGGACTCCGCAGAGCCGGCCGGTCGGGTCGAAGACTTGGATGCCGATCTTCGTGCCGGCGTAGATTCGCCCCTGCGCATCGACCATCAGTGAAGTCACCGTGAGTGTCGCCGGTTCCTTCTTCCGCTTCTCTTGGGCCTGCTTGCTGTTGTCGTACCCCTGTTCGATCCGCAGCGGAGCATAGCGCCCGCCTAGTAGGGGCTTGGCGGTGCTATCCTTCGACACGGTGTAGGCGTGGAGGAAGCCATCCCCGGCGACGGCCCGGAAGACGACGGAGCCGTCCTGGCTGGTCGCTTCGATGGGCGAAGCGCCCTTGGGACGCTCGCCGGTGACGGCCTTCCACGTCTCGCCGGATTTGGCGATGGTAAAGAGGGGCATGTCCTGCGCGAAGCCGACGGCGGGCAGCAGGAGGACGGC
>JAYVTJ010000430.1:0-3785 GCA_043774415.1 Fimbriiglobus sp.
CCAGCAACGGCCGTCCGGTTCGAGCAGGTTCATCAGGTTATCGCGGAAGTTGGCTTTGATTCGTTCGCGCTCGGATTTGCTGCCGATCGAGCGCACGTCGACAATATCGTCGCAGACGAGCAGATCGGCGCGCGTACCGGTCAGGCCGGCGCCAATGCCCATCGCCGTCACGCTGGGGCCGATGGCGTTGGCGGGTCGGTGGATGGTGAAGCGCGTCGCACTCCACGGCTTGGCCGATCGCAAATGCGGGAAGACGATTCGCATCAGGGGATTTCGCGCGATGGTTTCCTGCACAAATCGACCGCGTTCGGCGGCGACCGCTTCCGTCGCGCAGACGATCTTCACGCGCAGGCTGGGATCGTGGCCGAGCTCCCACAACACGCGCGCGCAGATCTGCATGCTCTTGCCGTGATCGCGCGGCAGCTCGACGATCGCTTTGGGATGGAGTTGCAGAAAGGTCTGGAGTTCGAGGTGAATCGCGGCTTGCTTCAATTTGAGGCCTTCGGAATCGGCGAAGGCGAAGGCGATGAAGTCACTCGGCGAGAGCCGGGCGCGGAGGATGGCCGAGCGCAGGGTCCGGAGGGCCGGGAGCCAGTGCGCCGGGGTCGGGCGGGTCGAAGAGTTCGCGGAACTGACCATCGCTGAGGCCCTCCAGGTATTCGACGAGCTGCCGGACTTCGGGCACGGCGCTGCCGGCCGCGCGGTCGCCGCGACTCCGGCCGGTCTTCGTGCGCGCTTCCCGCAGCAGCAGGAGCTTCTGCGCGGAGTCCTGCTGGACCTTCGGCACCTTCGACCGCAGCAGTTTCCGCAGGGTGTGCACCGCTTCCGAACTCGCGTCCTTCAGCAGCGCCGCCTCGGCGCGGGCGAAGAGTTTCTTCCAGCGCTTCGCGTGCTGCTTCGGCCACTTCTGCACGGTGTTCGCGCTGCGATCCACGGCGGCGGCGATGGTCGGCCACGTCTCCCCTTCCGCGCGCATCTCGGCGGCGCGGGCGAGCAGCCCGAGCAGCGCCGGCTCCGGTGAGTCGGACATAGGATACTTCCGAATAGTTAGTGAACTTGTGTACCAAAGCATAAGCGATGAACGGGGCGTTGTCAAACCGCGGAACGCGATTATTTCGCGACCCTTCGAGCCGCGAGCGCGAGCGACGAGGCCCACGCGAATCGGATCGCGAGAAGTGCCGATGGGGTGAACGTTTGCGACGGACGCTCGGGTGAGCTGCCGGATTCCGATCCGTCCCGATTTTTCGCTTGCAGAATGGTTTCGGCGGTTCGGGGCTTCCGGCTCGCCCTCTACTTCCCCTCCTTCTCCTTCACCTCGTTCACGATGGCCGCGAGCACGCTGTCGCTCGCCACGTTCTCCGCTTGGGCTTCGAAGTTCAGCAGAACCCGGTGCCGCATCGCGGGGAAGAAGACCTTCCGGATATCCTCGAAGCTCACGTTGAAGCGACCCTCCAAGAGCGCCCGCACCTTCCCGGCGAGGATCAGCGCCTGCGCGCCCCGCGGCGAGCCGCCGGCGCGGAGGAAGCGGTTCGTGTCCGCGGTCGCGAAGTCCGAATTCGGGTGCGTCGCCAGCAGCAGCCGGATCGCATAGTCCTGCACCGCCCCGGCCACGAGCACCTCGCGGACGAGCTGCATCCAGATCGTGATCTCGCTCGAATCCATCACCTTGTCCGCGTGCAGTTTCAAGTTCTGCGTCGTGCGGTCGATGATGAGCCGCAGTTCGTCGCGGGTCGTGAAGGGGACGAGCAGCTTGAAGAGGAAGCGGTCGAGCTGGGCTTCCGGCAGCGGGTACGTCCCTTCCTGCTCGATGGGGTTCTGCGTGGCGAGTACGAAGAAGGGCTTCGGCAGTTGGTGCGTCGTGCCGCCGACGCTGACGGTCCCTTCCTGCATGGCTTCGAGCATCGCGGACTGCGTCTTCGGGATGGCCCGGTTGATTTCGTCGGCGAGCACGATCTGGCTGAAGAGCGGCCCGCTCTGGAAGCGGCGTTCGCGCCGGCCCTCGGGCGTTTCCAAAATGATGTCGGTGCCGACGATATCGGACGGCATGAGGTCCGGGGTGAACTGGATGCGGGTGAACTTGAGGTCGAGCACCTGGGCGAGCGTGCGGACGAGGAGCGTCTTGCCGAGGCCGGGGACGCCTTCGAGGAGGACGTTGCCGCCGACGAAGAGTCCGGTGAGGACGCCGCGGACGATTTCGGGCTGGCCGACGATGACCTTGCCGATTTCGGCTTCGAGGTCGGCGAAGCGCTTGCGGAATCGGGCGGAGCGTTCCGCCATGGGGGCTGCTGTATCCATAGGCGGAAGTCTATCGCGCGGCGGGACGGGAGGCGAGCGGCGCGGCTTCAGCGCATGTCCGGATCGATCCAATCGCGATCGAGGAATCGCGGAGCGAGAGGGTCGAAGTCGCGATCCGTCGTGAGGAGGGTGGCGCCGGTCACCGCGGCCGTGGCCGCGATCCAGACATCGTTCTTCCCCATCTTGCGGCCGATGGATTCGCTGAACGAATCGATGGCCGCATAGAGTTGGATGATCTCGGGATCGTCGATGGATCGGATCCGGAAAAACCCGAGTGCGAATTGGAGCTGATCGAGTTTCCGAGCTCCCCATTTCCACTGCATGGAGAGCGATCGCAATTCACCGGCACTCTCGACCGATAACTGGGGCGTGGGAACAGCCATCAACAATCCGTAGGCATCCCGTATCCGGACCCACGCTGCAGAATCACGGACGAAGTGGACCAAGATATTGGTGTCGAGCAGATAGAGGGTTTCGGTGGCCATTTACGAAAGCCGCTCCAAGGCTTCGGCGATCTCTTCGTCGGTCTCGTCGCCGGGCCATGTGCCGCAGAACATGTCGGAGAGGGTCTTGCCTTCCGGGAGCGGCCTCGGTGGGCGCGAGGCTGCATCGAGTCGCCGGCGCGTCTGCTCGATCTCTTCGGGTGTGCGATTCGCCAGCCAATCGGCCACCCGCTCCCACGGGGGCTTGGCATCCTCGGCAGGCAGAGTCTCGTTTTCTCGCACTTGTTCCGTCGTCGCGTTCATCATGGTTGTCCTCCGGCTCGGTCGTTCGCTTCCCTCATTCTACACCGATCCATCACGCCGCGTCGCGCTCCTCGTCCCAGAGTACCGGGCCCCGCACCGGTCCCGCCTCGGCGCGCGCCATCGCGTCCAGCTCCAGCACGATGGGGCCGTTCATCGTCTCCTCGAGGTCGGCGAGCGCCCGCGCCACCGGCGCCCCGTCGAGCACGCGGTGATCGAAATGCACCCGCACCGGCAGCGTGTGGCCGGGGCCGAAGATGCCGTAGTTCACCGAGGTGCTCAGCGGCGAAATCAGATTCAGCGCCGTGGCGCCATCCGAGGCCGTGACGCTCACGCCGAAGGTCCCGAAGACGCGCATGCGCCACTTCCGGCTGGCGTTGGCCGTATACCACCAGGCCATCCGCCGCACCGGCCACGGCAGCTTCGTGTACTTGATGAGGCTCTGGAACGAGCGGATATTTTCGACGGGGTGCGTCCGCCAGCGATTGAGATGCTGCATCAGTTGCGGGAGCGATTGCCGATCGGGATGGCGCAGGCTCCCGAAGAAGACGGCCGGCTCGCCGAGGTAGTCGCGCTCCACGGCCACGGTCGCCACGCTTTCATCGGCCTGGAAGAGGTGCGGCCATGGGAAGGGCATGTAGGCGCGGCGAAGCTCGGGCCGGCGGGCGGCGACCATCGCGTAGGCCTTCGTGAAGAGCAGGACCCACGGCGGCGGCTCGGCGAGGCGCTTCCGCGCGGCGGCGACCG
>JAYVTJ010000431.1:0-5497 GCA_043774415.1 Fimbriiglobus sp.
CCTTGGACGCATACTCCGCAGGCGAGTGCCTCCGCTACTTCCGACACGACGGCTACGGGACCGAGTCGACGCTACAAGGAAGATGAAACGAGACTAGCCCGACGCGCAAGCGAGGGCGACAATGAGGGAAACGGAGTCGCGATCCTTATGGCATCACCCGGTTCGTCGCCCTCGCTCGCGCGTCGGGCTAACGAAACACCCATCTTCACGAGATCCCTTCGATGCTCCGCTCCATCGGGTTGACTCTGGCCCTCGCCCTGCTCAGCGCATCCATCGCACAGGCCCAAAACGCATCACCCCTCGCCACCGCGTGGCAGGAACTGCTGAGCGCCGATGACGCGAAAGCCACGAAGGCCGCACTCGCCTTCGCGGCGAAGCCGAAGGAGTCGGTCGAGTTCCTCACCGCGGCTCTGAAACCGCTGAAGGCCGAGCCGAAGTTGCTCGCCAAGCTCTTCGGCGACCTCGGCGACAAGGACTACAAGACGCGCGAAGCGGCGCAGGTCGAACTCGAATACTTCGGCAAGTTCATCAAGACCGATCTGGAGAAGGCAGCCAAGGACGAATCGAACCCCGAGGCGAAGGAGAGACTTGGCAAACTGCTCGGTCGCATCGACGCGGCGGAGAAGGAAGAGAAGATCAAGATTGCGAAGCCCGAAGCGGCGAATCCGCAGGGCGGGCGCGGCAGCGTCTCGGTCGGCAACGTCAACGGCCGCGTGACGATCCTGATCGACGGCAAGGTGATCGACACGACGCCGAAGCTCGTCGAGAAGCTCCCGCCGCCGCCGACCTGGACGCGTGCCGGCCGGGCCATCGGCATCCTGGAATTTTTGGGCACGCCCGACGCGGTGAAGCTGCTCGAAGCGCTCTCGCTCGGCGAGGATACCGCCGCCCCGACGAAGCAGGCGCAAGATGCGCTGGCGAGACTGAGGCGGAAGAAGTGAGCTACCGACGCTGCCGCTTCTGCGCGGCGGCGAAGGCCACCGCCAACCGCGCTTGCAGATCCGCCAGTATCGCTTCCCGCTTCCAATTCCGGTAGTACCCCGCCGGCACCGCTTCGCCGAATACGACGGCGATGCACCCCTCCGAGTTCGGCAGGAACAGCGGGGCGAACTTCGGCCACTTCCGCCGGCGCGACCACGCTTCGAACGCCCCGACGATGGCGCACGGCACGACCGGCACATCGGCGCGCTTCGCCAGCAGCGCGATCCCCGGCTTCAGCGGCTGGAGTGCTCCGTCGTGCGTGCGCTCCCCTTCGGCGAAGACCGTAACCGCTTCCCCCTTCGCGAGCGCATCGAACACGAGTTGCAGGCCGTCCTTCCCCATATCGCGGTCGATGGGCATGGTGCGGTACTCGCGCAGCCCGAAGGCCATCGCGCGGTTCTTGAAAAGGTTGTGCCGGGCGATGTAGGCGAGCGGTCGGCGGGCGATCAGCCCGACCAGAAACGGATCGAGGAACGACTGGTGATTCGACACGATGAGTGCCGGTCCCGTGCGCGGGAGGTGGTCGCGTCCGGCGCAGCGGTAGCTCCAGCCGAGGTGGAAGACCCAGAAGCCGAGCTTGTGCGTCGCGAAGAAGAGGAGTCGGTTCAGCGCCCGCGGCAGCGGCATCGGCGGGAATCCTCGGAAGCGGGAGTGCAGGCGAAATTGTATGGCCAGTATCGCCGCCACGGGGGTGGCTTCCGCATCCGATTTGCATGTCTGTCCGGCGATCTGAGTCTCTGGGGTATGGCAAATCTTTCTGGCACAACTCGGGCTGCCGAGTTTCGCAGGCCAGACCTCACCCCCCGGCCCCTCTCCGAAGCGGAGAGGGGGTGACTCCATTGATTTGCAAGTCATTCTCGGCATGACCTCCAGTTATCGCCGTTTCCGGTTCCCCCTCTCCGCGCCGAAAGAGCGGGCCTCGGGAAGCCCTAGGATTTTCAGAGGGGGCTCAGTCGAGATAGAATTTCGCGATGCGTTTGTCCCGGTTTTGTCCCGGTTCGCCGCATCGGGTTGGCCCGGTGCAAGCACCGCCAGAATCGCCATCATTTGCAGTAGCATCGCGTCGTCTCCTTGACGGGTCTCGCCCGACGTTGGAATGATCACCGCACCGTGTTGACAACGCTCCGAGCCGCGGTAAGCTCGGAGCATCGTGTGTGCTCGCTCAGCCCGCACTCGCCGACGGAGCGGTCGGACTCGGAATTCTTGGATCGGCTCCATCACCGAAGGGAACCCTGGCCATGGAGGCTTGCGATTCGATGTCCCAGAGAGCTTGATAACCCGCGGGCACCGAACGGTCGCTGTGGCCCATCCACCGGTTGATCACGGGCTGGAGAACTCCGGAGTTGAGCGTGAATGTTGCGAAAAAGCGGCGTAGCGAATGCACTACGAAGCCCGACTCACGGCCGACCGGCAAACCGAGCCGCTTCAGCACCGGAGCGAGTCGCCGGTTGACCGCCGAGGTATCGATCGGGCGTCCGCCCTCGGGATACCGCGGAGATGGCGCCGCCGTGAAGAACCAAACGTGCCTTCGGGGCGGCAGATTCTCGAGAGCACGCCGCAGGCGCGGGTGCATCGGCACCGTGCGGCTCTGTTTGTTTTTGGTTTCCGCACCCGGCCGCGAGACGACGTTGATCCAGCCGCCCTCGAAGTCGACGTCCTCGGTCCGGAGCCGACGAAGTTCGCCGACGCGCATCCCCGTTAAAGCGATCATCGTGAGCCAGTAGTACAGCTCCTGGTCAGCAGCCGCGAGGATGGCGTTGAGCTCTTTCAAACTGGGTGCGGGCTTGAATTGGATGCGCGGCTCTTTGAGCCGGACGACGGCGAGCGGATCCTCCGCGATCAGTTTTCGTTCCGCGCTGTACCGGAACAGCTGCTTGACGAAGCGGGACTCGTCGAGAACGGTTTTGGGCTTCGCGGCCTTTCCGCGCTGTGCCCGCCAGGCGTCGAAGTCGACGGCGCGGACAGCGTGGATCTTCGTGATCCCGCGCTCGGCGAGGAAGCACCTGAAGCGCTTCGCATGGCCGATATACTTGACGAGCGTGTTTTTGACCAAACCCTCGCTTACCAGCTTCCCGAGGTACCGCTCGGCGACCGTGGCGAAGTCGATGGGCGGTGGAGCTTGTCGGTGGACCCCGGTGACCAGATCGGCCGCGAGCAGCGTGGCCCTCTCGATGGCCATTTTCATGTTGGATGTTTTGAGCGAGACCCGGCGATGCTTTCCGTTCTGAAAGAAGTCGGCGGTGTAGATTTTTTTCTTGCCGCGGGGGGAGATCGTGAGACGATCTCCGATGCGGATTTTGTCGGTGGGTTTCACTGCCAGTCCTTTCCGTCGAAAATGATTTTCAGCGCGCGGTCGCGCCAGATCAAACAGGATTTTCCCCGCTTGCGGAAAGCGCCGTCGAGGCGTCCTTTGGCGATCCAGTGGTAGACCGTTTTCGGGCTCTTTCCGATCAGCTCGGCGAGCAGGGCCGGGGACAGGATGGGAGGGAAGCGCGCGGCTCCCTCCCCTTCGAAGGCCCGCGTCAGTTCTTCGTCGGTGAGGTGCGGCTTCCGTGCGGGCATGGCTCGGGCTCTCGCGGCTGTCATCGGTCGACAGGCCTAAGCTGCAACCCGCACGGCGTTCGGACCGCCACACACTTTCGGAATTTTGCGCGCGCTTCGGCGGAAGGGTCAGAGGCGTCGGCGCGGGATCGACGACGATTTACCCGAGCGGAGATTCTCGCTGAGTGTCCGCAGGCGACGTGTGGAACTGGCGGTGATGCCCAGCACTCTGGCCGCCGCTTTCTCGATGAGACCAACGGCTCCACGGGGAGGCTTCGCGGGCCAGCGACTGCAGAGGACCTGCTGCACGTGACACAAACGCAGGATTTGGGCGAATTCCTTGTAGTTGTCGATGCCGGCCACCTCCGGCGGCAGCCCCAATTCTTCCGCACGATCCCGCTGGGCTTCCTTCACGCGGCGCATGAAGTCTTCGTCGTCGCCGCGGAGCGGATAGTGCAGCGGCAGGAGAATGTGGATCCCGTGACGCGGTTCCGCTGGAGACCCCGGGGCGAGAGGGTTGGGGACGAGCGGGGCATCGGGATCGGGCAGATGCCAATCGACGAGGGAGCTGAGGCCCCACGTATCGAGGTGATTGCCGAGTCGCCTCTGAAATGCGGCACCCGTACTCGTCTCAGCCGGGTCGTCCTCGCTCGAGGTCTCTTCCCATTCGCACCCTTCGAACATCCCGTTCCGCCCGGCATGGGCACCGAGCGCATCGGGGATCGGCGAAAGTTTTCCGTCGGAGTTCGAGCGATCATGCCCAGGGATTCGAAAGGACCTTTGCAAGGGCCACGGAGGCCGCACGTCTTCCGGTAAAGCCTCGAACTCCTTCCGGAGTTCCAGCGTCGCAGCGAGAAAACGAGGGAGCGTGATCAAGCGCCCCGCGACTCCCAGAAGTCTCTCCCTCTTAGAATCGAGTGGTCTGCCGAGGGCTGTCAAGCCCAGGATGTCCGCCCGGGTTAGGTTCGGCGATTCGGCTTGGCCGAGCAGGATGTTCGACGAGTCCGCCGTCAAGAGCCCGTAGCGAACTGCGTGACCGTGGCGGAACCCAAGACTGGATTGCAGCTCGCACTGAACCGCGAACGCCTTCTCGACTTTCAATTGTTCCCGCGTGAAGAGATTGGAAGAGGAGAGGTCTGGAACGACGATGGACGGGATCGCGTACACGGTATCGTGCTCCAAAAAAGCTGCGCCGCTTCGGTAATTCGCGAAGAGGGCTTCAACCTCCCGGGAGCGGGTGAATCGAATTTGAGATTGCTGATCCATGTGCATGCTCCCCTCGGTCGGCCGAATGCAGGTACCGGCAGCCTATGCGAGATTTTTGGAGCAATCCGGATCCGGAGCTGTTTCCGTCGGCAATCCGCTCGGGCCGCGTGATTCTCACTCCCTCGTCGGGAACACGGTGGAGGGCGCTTCGGGGACCAGTATCGCGATGCGGAAGTGAACCGGACACCCGATCGGCCAGCGTGACTTCGTCGGCCGCATGGGTTTCAAGAATTGTCCGTTTCGGTCTTCGAGTCGCGTTTTTTGCTCGTTGGTAATCGCTCGCGTCCGCCCTCGCGGAGTTGTTCTCGCCACCACCGCCGGGCCATCAGCGCGGACAACAGGCGGATGAGCTTTTCTCGCTCCGGACGCAGATCGGATTCCATAGGCGATGTCAGGGGAGTGTTCGCTTTCATAACGGTGGGCTCCGTAAGGGGTTCGACGAGACGGGGGAACCCGCGAAGGCTCGTGGGTCGTACCCGAGGTGGGTGAAACTTCGGTATACCGAGGGCGAGAACGCGTCGGATCCGCAGAGTTGGTGTCAAAAGTGAATTCGCACTTCTTGCGGGAGCTGAACTTCGGCGTTTGCGATCAGATTCCTTGCGCGGAGGAGCGCCGAGAAGGTGCGCCTGTCACATCTCAGCTTCGCCAGAGGGTGTAATCTCTCCCCCGCGTCGTTTACGCGGCGATTCCCATCGATTCTCGGCAGATT
>JAYVTJ010000432.1:0-12675 GCA_043774415.1 Fimbriiglobus sp.
CCTTGGACGCATACTCCGCAGGCGAGTGCCTCCGCTACTTCCGACACGACGGCTACGGGACCGAGTCGACGCTACAAGGAAGATGAAACGAGACTAGAACCCTTCCGCGATGAGCGCCGATTCCAGATGCGGGTGTGCGGCAGTCACGTCCCGCAGCAGCGCTATCGCGGCATCCGCACTCTCGACCATCGCGAAGACCGTCGGCCCCCACGACGATTGACCCACTCCGCGGATGCCCCTCACCCGCAACCACGCGATCAGCCCGCTCACGGCCGCACCCGCGTAGGGCCCACCCTGATCGTCGGCGAAGACTTCTCCGGCGAGGCGGTTGTACTCGTGGAGCGCTTCGCCGAACGTCGGCAGATCGCGTTCGGCGAACGCGGGCAGCACGCCGAGGAGCGCCAGCCGGCATAGGCGCTCGGTCGTGCGGAGATTCGCATCGGGATCGCGCGGCCGGGCGAAGGCGAGGCGTTCGCGATCGCCGTGCCAGCGATCGATCCCCGCGGGGCGGAGGAGCACCGCGCGCCAGGCACTCGGCCACGGCTGCCGACCGAGGATGACCGATGTCTCCACCGCGTCCGCGCGCTGACCCCCATCGAGCAGGAGTCCGCCGCTCCGGTAGCCTTCGATGCCGATGCGGGAGCGCTCGCCGCGCGCCGCGAGCTCGGCCAGTTCGTCCGCCGGGTACTCGGCGCCGTTCAGCAGTTGGCCCATCGCATCGGCGACCGCCATCGCGAGCTGCGTTCCCACCCCCAATCCGACGTGTTCGGGCGGGCACGATTCCACGGCGATGCGGAAGGCGCGATCGGAATGCATCCGCCCGGCGACCCGCCGCGCGACTGTCAATGCCCTGTCGGCGGACGGGCCGGTCGAACTCCATCCGTCAGCCGTATCCACACTCACAGTCACACCGGGTTGTCGCAGCATCAGCCCGAGGCCGCCGAAGCGGCGCAGGCTTTCCGGTTCCCCGGGCGCGGGGATGTGCAGCAGTCCGAAGTGCAAGCGGCTCGGCGCGGCGATGCGGATCATCGCGGATCGCCTCCGACGCGTATGCGTGCGAATGCCTCAGTCAAATCGACCATCGCCGACCTCTCCGGTTCATCGCCGGTCTTGGCGATGATCGTCGAGAGCTTCGCGAATTCGCGCTCGATTTCGGCCGTCGGCAACAAATGGAAGCGCGTGGCGAGGATGGCCGCTTCGAGCAAGGCATGGCGGGCGCGGTTGAAGCCGACGAACTCCCGGTGGGTCGCCGCCGCGACAACTTCGGCATCGAGGACGAAGCGCGCGTGCGAAGTATCGGCGCTGCGAACGACGAACTCGTAGCTCCGGCAGCAATCTTCCAGCACGAAGCCTCGGACCATCGAAGTTGGCCGCATCGGTGGCGTTTCCGCCAGCAGCCCCGCGGCCGATCGCGCGATCAGCGCCGCGTCGTCGGTGATGTGGAAGACCCCCTCGCCGTGGCGCAGGAGGTTCTGCCCCGTCTGCGAAGTCGGGAAGGGGCGGAGGAGCAATCGTTTGAAGTCCGCGCTCACCGTCGGCCCCATCGGGGCGAGATGTGGCTGGCCGTCGGCGCCGGTCGTCGTCACGAGGCCTTCGAGGATCATGGTTCGAGCGCCCGCAGCAGGCCCGCCGCTTTGTGCAGCGTCTCGTCGTATTCCTTTGCAGGATCCGAGTCGGCGACGATGCCGCCGCCGACGGGGAACTGCACCCAGCCCTGCTGCGCGGTGAACGTCCGGATGAGGATGTTCGAGTCGAAGCACCCGTTGAAGCCGAGATAGCCGACGCTGCCGCAGTAGGCGCCGCGCGCCGTCGGTTCGAGTTCGGCGATGATCTGCATCGAGCGGACCTTCGGGGCGCCGGTGACGGACCCTCCGGGGAAAGCGGCCTTCAAAAGGTCGAACGGCGTCTGCCCCGCGCGGAGTTTGCCGCGCACCTCCGAGACGAGGTGGTGCACGAAGGGGTGCGTTTCGACGGCGCAGAGTTCCGCGACGCGGACGCTGCCGAAGTCGCAGACGCGGCCCAAATCGTTGCGCAGCAGATCGACGATCATCACGTTCTCGGCGCGGTCTTTCGGATTCGTCGTGAGGTCGCGGAGTATCTCGGCCTCTTCTTCCGAGGTCGCGCCGCGGTGCCGCGTCCCTTTGATCGGCTTCGTCGAAACATCCCCATCGGGAGACACCTGGAGGAAGCGCTCCGGTGAAGCCGAGAGGATCTGCGATTGCCCGAGATCCCAGTAGCAGGCGAATGGAGCGGGATTGCGCGTCCGCAGGCGGCCGTAGAGTTCGAGCGGGTGCCCCTTCAGCGGAGCGAGCAGGCGCTGGGCGATGTTCACCTGGAAGGCATCTCCGGCGTGGACGTACTCGACCGCGCGCCCGACCGCTTTCAAGTACCCTTCGCGGCTGAAGTTGCTCGTGACCCCCGGCGAGCCGGCGAGTGGGAACTGCGGTGACAGCCGATTGACAGCGAGCGGCCCGCGCGGGCGGATCGGCTTCCACGGCGTCTGCCGCACCGAGTTGTCTTGCAGCGTGTTCAGCAGGTCGGTCATCTTGTCGAAGGCGAGCCAGCGCTTGCGCGACTTCTCCAGTTCCGGCCGGCCGTGGACGACGAGCCAGGCGCGCTTTTCGACGTGGTCGAAGCTCACGACCCAGTCGTACATCCCGAGGCAGCGGCGCGGCCCGGTGAACTCG
This sequence comes from Fimbriiglobus sp., assembly GCA_043774415.1. Taxonomy (GTDB): domain Bacteria; phylum Planctomycetota; class Planctomycetia; order Gemmatales; family Gemmataceae; genus JALHQU01. The sequence continues at coordinate 2,688 of JAYVTJ010000432.1, forward strand.
TCGGCCTTCGGCGGTTCGACGCTCGGCTCCGTCTCGGTGTTCAAGTCGTAGCTGAGCAGGAACGCCAACCCACCCTGGAACGGAGGCAATCCCGGCACCGTCGGCCGGGGCGGCGCGCTGATGTACCGCGTCATCTGGTCGAAGGTCGTCCCTTCGCCGAAGCGCTCCTGCTCCGCGTACTCCCATTCGTAGGGGTCGGCGGCGATGTAGCTGTAGCGGCCCGATTGCGTACTCGAATCGGCGCTGTCGAGCATCAGCAGGTGCGGCAGGTGCGCGAGCTTGCGGACCACGTCCCACGGATCGGGGGCAGGGGAGAGTTCCTGGAACAGGGGGGCGGGCGCGACGAACGAAGCCGATTTCTTCATGGGTTCAGTATAGATGCCCGACCGAAAACTCGTGCGAGGACAGCTCCCTACGGAATCGACTTCGGAGATGGCAACAGAGTGAGCGTCAGGTTCGTGTAATCGATCCGGAGTTCCCGTCCGAGCAACAGTCCGACACCGAGCAGGGGGAAGTCGCCATCGTTCGCGATCACCTCGAGATCCCTTTTGCCGTTGAACCACCGGATCTTGCAGGTGTAGGTATCGAATTGGAGTTGAGAACCATCGGCCAAGACGGCATCGACGGTGCCCGATTGAATCAGGCCGAGTTGCCGGATCATCGCGATCGGGAAGACGAGTTCGCCGGTGAATCCCGTATCGATCCAGACATCGACCGCCGTGTCGTGCGGAAATGCATCGGCGACGATCGTCACGCTGAGGATTGCCCGCCCGGAAAGATCGACGGTTCCCGTCATCGGATTCGCATGCCGAAATGGACAGCGGCCTTGTGACCCACTCGAAAGGCATGGGCCAAGCGGTCGGGGAATTCTCGGCGGGATGCCCCGATCGCCTGAGACAACGTGCTGCCCAGGAAGTACCGACCGGAGATCGGCTCGATCGCAACGAACTCATCGGCGTGGGCGGCTTCGAGGGATTCTCGGATCCGATCGAAGATACTTCGAGCGTCCTTGGCAACGCTCGACGGGTTCGCTGGCATGGGTCGTCTCCTGAGGCTGCTGTCATTCTAGATCGCATCTGGACGCGCCGCATACAATTCCCGCATCCCCCTGGGTGCCCCGCATGTACCAGTACGCCTACCTGCTCGCGATCCTCCTCGCACCGCCGGCGATCGCCGCCGAGCGGACCGATAACGTGTCGCACCCCGACCTCACATACGCCACGTACGGCGACGAGAAGATGAAACTCGATCTCGTCCTGCCGAAGGGGCCGGGGCCGCATCCGTGCGTCGTCTGCTTCCACGGCGGCGCCTGGAGGGCCGGCAACCGCAAGGACCTCACGAAGCCGACGCTCTTCGCCCCCGGCGGCAAGGAGAAGGGGGAGGAGTTCAGCCTGCTCGACATGCTGGCGCGGAAGGGCTACGCCGCCGCGAGCGTGTCGTACCGGCTGGCGCCCGAAGCCAAGTTCCCGGCGCAGATCATCGACGCCAAGACGGCCGTGCGCTTTCTGCGCGCGAACGCCGCGAAGTACGACCTCGCCCCGGATCGCTTCGCCGCGCTCGGCTTCTCCTCCGGCGGCCACCTCGCGGCCCTCTTGGGCGTCACCGATTCCAAAGCCGGATTCGACGGCAAACTCCACCCGGACGTTTCGAGCGATGTGCAAGTCGTGATCGACTACTTCGGCCCCGCCCAGCTTTCGCTCTTCGCCGAGACGCCGGGCGTGAACGACGCGTTCATGGTGCCGCTGCTCGGCAAGGAGTGCCGCACCGATCCGAAGCTCTACGCGAAGGCTTCGCCCATCGAGTACGTGACCAAGGCCGCGGCGCCGACGCTCATCATCCACGGCACCGCCGACTTCATCGTGCCGATCATCCACTCGGAGCGCTTCTACGACAAACTGAAGGACGCCGGCGTGAAGGTGGAGATGCTGAAAATGAAGGGGAAGGGCCACGGCTGGACGGGCGACGCCACCGAAGAATCGGCGCGGGCGCTGGTGAAGTTCCTCGATGAGAATCTCGTGAAGCCGGTGAAGAAGTGAGCGTTGCGAAGGTCGTCGACCGTCGCTCCCGCGTCCGGGTCGGAAGCACTCTCATCCTCATCGCGGCGATGGTCGCCCCGCCCGTCGGGCACGGCTGCCACAAGGACAACGCCGATCACGAGCCGGGGTTCACTCCGCCGCTGCTTCGGCCAACTCGGGAGCGGCCGTCCGCGTTCGCCGCGCCACCTGCGCCGCCCGCGCCGCATCCGCGATGAACAGCAGCACGGCGACCCAGACGCACAGTATCGCGGCCCAGCGCTCGGGCGGCATCGGCTCGTCCATAATGAAGACCGCGAGCAGGAACTGCACCGACGGCGACAGGAACTGGATGAACGCCTGCGTCAGCAGGGGAATTCGCCGGATGCTCAGAGTGTACGTCAGCAGCGGGATGACCGTGACGACGCCGCTGAGCATGAGCAGTCCGTTCGTCGTCCAATCCTTTCCGAAAGACGATTCGCCCGCGATTTCCCTCCAAATCAGAAACATTGCCGCCGGCGCGAGCATCAGCAGCGTTTCCACGGTCAGTCCCGTCAGGCTGTCCACGGGCACCATTTTCCGGACGAGTCCGTAGCACCCGAAGGAGACCGGCAGGGCCACGGCCAGCCAGGTGAAATCCCCTTCGACGGCGAACGGGATTGCGACGCCGAGGGCGATCAGGCCGAGCGCCGGGTAGTGCGCCGGCCGCAGGCGCTCGCCGAGGAAGAGCGTGGCGAGGAAGGCGTTGACGAGCGGCAGCATGTAGTAACCGAGGCTCGCTTCGGCGATCCGGTGCGTGATGGTCGCGAAGATGTAGAGCAGCCAGTTGATCGAGAGGAGCGCCGCGCTGCCGAGGAGGATGGCGACCAGCCGGCGGTCGAGCAGCACCGCGCGGAGCTTCGCGAGTCCGCCGCGCAGGCCCGCGACCAACACGAGCAGAATCGGACACGACCAGACGATTCGGTGGGCGAGGATCTCCCCGGCCGCGACGTGAGAGACGGCGTGGAAGTAGAGGGGGATCAGGCCCCAGATGACGTAGGCGATCAACCCGTAGAACAACCCCGCGCGGAACTTCGACCGCGATTCGTGCACGTCGGCCATCCCCATTCGATCCTACCCCTCGCGCACCAGCGGCCGCAGCCCGACCCAGATCGCCCACGCCTTCGCGCGGCCGCCGCCGGTATCGGCGGCGAGCCGCTTCGCCACTTTCACGAACCACCGCGCGGCGCCGACCGGGACTTCGCCGGGCGGGCAGGCTCCGGCGGCGGCTTTCAAGTCTTCGCGCGCCTCGCGGCCCGCGCTCGCCTTCTCGGCCGGCGCCGCCCGCTGCACCATCACGAGGCTCTCGGCCATCGCGAGGAGCAGCTTCGTGCCGTCCGGCAACCCGAGTGGGTCGATGGCATCGAGGAAGCTGTCGGCGGCGCCGGTGTTCCCCGCGACCGCTTCGGCGATGGCGAGCCAGGCGCCCATGTCGGGCGGGAGGTCGTCCGGCGCCATCTTGTGGGCCGCGCGCAGAGCGGCGTCCGCTTCGGTGTCCTGCTGCAGCGCGCGGTGCGCGTCGGCGAGGCCGCGGAGCATCCACGCTTCGCACTCCGGACGCTCCGGCCAGTCCTGGAGCCAGGCGATGGCGAGCCGGTACTGCTTCGCCCCGACCAGCGCCGCGCCGGCGCGTGCCCAGCCGTCGTCGGTTTCGCGCAGCAGTTCGGCGAAGCGCTGCACCGTCGCGCTCGCCCCCTCGGGTTGACCGAGCACATTCAATCCCGCCGCGAAGACGAGGACCGCTTCGCGGGCCGCATCGGGATTCCGCCCGGCGATCTCCTTCAGCCGATCGCCCACCTTCTGCGGGTGCCCCGCCGCGAGCAAGCGTTCGGCCCAGATGCCCGCCGCGGTCGGTGAGGTGCCGGGCCGGTCGAGGGCCCGCGCCAGTTCGTCGTCGATCTCGGCGGCCCAGCCCTGCCCGTCGAACTCGCGGGCCGAATCGCGCAGGAGAGCCTTCGGAATCGATTCGTCTTCGATCAGCGCCTTCACGAGCGAGCGTGCTTCGGCGAGGTTGCGGCCGCGCACAGCGAGCTGGACGGCGCGGAGCTGAAGGAGTGGTCCATCGGCGTGTTCGCGGAGCGTGGCCAGAGTCCGGCGGGCGCCGCCGAGGTCGTCGGTGGCGAGCTGTTCGGACATGAGCTGGTGCCCGGCGGCGCCGAAGTTCGGATCGAGGGCGAAGGCCTGCTCGTAGTCGTCGCGGGCGCCGCGGTGATCGCCGAGGATGCGCTTGGCCTCGCCGCGGATGCCGTAGGCGTAGGGGTCGCCGGGCGCGAGCCGCACGAGTTGATCGGCGGCGTCGAGGCACTCCTTGTGCTTCCCGAGATCGTCGTACCAGTGGGCCAACTGGCGCCAGCCCCACGTGTAATCGGGGTCTTCCTTCAGGCACTCGCCGATCATCTCGATGGCCTTCGTCCGCTCGCCCGCTTGGGCTTCGATCCACGCCGTCCGCCCGCGCAGCGTCAGCGGCTTCGGCTGCACCGGCGGGGCTTCGCAGGCGCGGCGCGCCTCGTCGTACTGTCCGGCGCGGGCGAGCTGTTCGGCTTTGCGGTCGTGGGCCGGGAGGAATTGCGGATACGCTTTGATGGCGGCATCGCAGGCGGCGACGCGATCGGCGACCCCTTCGGCTTCCGCTGCCGGAGTGTCGAGCCAGAAGATCGCGGCCCACGGGTTGAACTCTTCGTCGCCGCGCCACGCCGCCGCCAGCGTTTCGACGGCAATGTCCTCCCAACCGCCGCGGCGCATCTCGGCCATCGCCATCTGAAGCAATGTGGGCGAACCTTCGCCGGGCGTCTGCGCGATGTCGCGGAACGTGCGCTCGCCGAGACTGCGGTCGTCCGTTCGCACGGCGTAGATCAACTGCTTGATGAGACCTTCCGGCCCGGCGAGGTGCTCCTGGAGCACGGCGAGCGCGGTGCGGGCTTCCTTCAATTCGCCATCGGCCAAGCACGCGTCGAACAGCAGCGCCGCCGCGGGCGAATAACCGGGATGCAGCCGGAGCGCTTCGCGGAGATCTTCTTTGCCGGCGTCGCGGTCGCCCCCGAGGATGCGGGCTTCACCGCGCATCGTGAGCGGCGTCGGATGATCCGGTCGGAGGCGGCACATTTCGTCGGCCGCTTCGCGGTAGGCTTCGGCCTTGCCGGTGTCGTTGAACCATTCGGCGAGCTGCTGCCAGCCCCAGTAGTAGCCGGGATCGACCGAGACGAGCGCCTGCATCATCGGGATGGCCGCGCCGTAGTTGCCGCGGCGCGCTTCGACCCACGCCGCGCGGCCCTGGAGCACGAGCGGGAGGTTGTCGAGCAGCGGCGGCGGCTGCAGAACCGCGAGCGCCTCCTCGAAGCGGCCGACGTCGGCCAGGCGCTCGGACTTGAGATCGTAGGCTTCGGGGCTGCTCGGATCGAGGGCGGCGGCGCGATCGAGGGCCGCGAGCGCCTCGGGCGTCTGATCGTATTTGTTCAGGAAGCGCGCCAGTTTGAGAAAGACGCGCGGGTCGCCGGCGCGATCTTCGGCGAGGTCACGAGCCAGCGCCAGTGCTGCGTCGGGCCGCTCGACGCGCTCCCCCCAATTCGAGATCGCGCTCCAGGCCCAGTCGTACCCGGGCTCGTGACGGACGGCGCGCTCGGCGGCCCGAAGCGCGTCCTCGCCGCGGTCGGATTCCCAGAGCTGCTCGGCCAGGAAGCCATGCGCCAGCGGGTCGAGGGGCGCTTTCGCCAGATTGGTTTCGAGCACGGCGAGCGCCTCGTCGCGCTCATCGGCTTCGACGAGCGCATCGGCCAAGTCTTTCGCGGGCGACGTCCAGCCGGGCGTGCCTTTCACCGCCTGGCGCAGCGCTTCGATGCGATCCTCGGTCGCGTCGCTGCGGCCGCACGCTTCCGCGAGGTCGAGCCAGAGCCGCGAGAGCAGCGGGAACTTGGCGGTCGCCTCCTTCGCCAGCGCCGTCGCCTCCGGCTCGCGATGCATCATGATGAGCTGCTCGATCACGATCGACCACGCCTGCCAGAGGTCGGGCCGCTCGTCGAGGAACTTCTCCAGCTCCGCGAATAATTGCTCCTGCTCTTCGGGGTCGTCGATCAGCGGCAGCGCCTGATCGCGGTAGGCCAGCAGGCCGTCGCCGTTCGTCGGCTGGGCGTGCAGTTGATCCGCGATGAACCGCAGCGCGGCCTTCTTCTCCTTCGACCCCCGCGCCGTCCGCACGAGTTCGACGATGGCGAGTTCGTGATCGGCGTTCTTCGCCAGCCCCGCCCGGAACGTGTCGGAGGCTTCCTCGGTGCGATCCGCGCGGCGGAGCACATTGGCGAGCACCGCGAAGTGCGACGGATGCTCCGGCTCGTACTCCCCCGCCTTCTGCGCGGCCGCGAGCGCGGAGTCGATCTCGCGGCGATCCCCGAGGAGGAGCGCCAGTTGGCGGTAGGCCCACGCATCGCGCGGGCAGAGCGCGACGAGGTCTCCGATGGCCCCCTCCGCGGTCGCGTCCGATTCGCCCGTCAGCCATTCGGCGCGCAGCTTCAGCAGCGGGTAGAAGTACGGGAAGCGCCCGCAGCGATCGGCGAGGTAGCTCCGCGCCGCGGCTTTGCCCTCGGTATCGGCGAGCAGCCCGACGATGAGCCGGTGAACCTCCGGGTTCAACGGATCGAGGACGTCGAATTCGCGCAGGTCGAGGAGGGCGGCGCGGTACTTCGGCTTCGTCCGGTTCGTCCGGGCCGAGGTTTTGAGCCAGAGCGCTTTCGGAGCATCGAGCCGGGCTTCGGCCAATTCGAGTTCGGCCGCCTCGAAGTCGCCGGCGTTGGCCGAAAGCTCGGCCCGGAAGATCCGCAACTCCGCGAGGGTCTGCTTCGGGCTCGGCTCGTCCGGGTTCGCATCCGGCGCCGGCTCGAGCGCCGCGAGTTTCTCGATGGCCTTGTCGAGGGCCGTGCGGGCGAACTCCGGTTCGCCGCGCTCGAGCAGCGCGAGGTGGAGCGAACGCACCGCGGCGGCCGAGGGCACTTCGGCGCGGGTGGCGCGGCGCTGGAGCAACCGCACGGCTTCCGAGATCTGACCCGCGGCGCGGGCGACGCGCAGGTAGGCGTCGGCGAACTGCTCCTCGCGGTCGTCGAGGCAGCAGGCGAAGCGGTTCAGCTCGACCGCTTCGGCGAAGCGGCCGTGCTCCCACCACTGGGCGCCGAGCAGGAAGAACCCGGCCGCGGCGTGCGGACGGAGGCGCAGCGAGTGCCGCAGCAGCCGTCCGGCTTCATCCTGTTCGCGCGGATCGGCGAGCAGCGCTTGCGCCAAGGATTGGATGAGGATCGGATCGGCTTCCGCACGGCCTCCTTCGACGCTCAGAAAAGCCGTGCGCTCCGCCACGAGGCCGAGGTCGCGCAGGGCATTGGCCTTCACCATCGCGAAGGTGGCATCGTGCGGGAAGTCGAGCAGCAGGCGCTCGGCCGCTTCGTGCAGCAGCACCGGGTGCTGCGTGGCCTTGGCCCACGCGAGTTCCGCGATCTTGCCCCAGAGACTTCCCGAGTGCCCCGCGAGGAGGTCGTCGAACTGCGTCCGCGCTTCTTCGGTGCGGTGCTCGGCGAGGAGCGACTGCAACCGGTGCAGCGCCTCGAGTGCATCCGCATCCGGGAAGGCGATCCCGTCGAGCTTCGCGGCGTGTCCCGGGGGCACGGCAACGAGGCAGCGCTGCCCCGAACTTCGGAAGCGCTTCGCCATCGCCGAGAGCGGCGCTTCGACCGGCTTGCGCTCCTGCGTCTCGGCGAAGAAGAGCGAATCGCGCACGGGGTCGGCGCCGATGACGAGCCGCGGTTGGCCGAAGCCGGTCTCGACGAGCGTGAGTTGGAACGGCACGCCGCGGTCGATCAGCGCGTTCAGCACATCGGCCGTCAGCGCGAACTCGCGTGTGATCCAGCCGGCCTTCTCGTAGCGCCGCCGCTCCGCGGAATCGGGAATGCCGTCGAGCGCGCCGCCCGCCGCCGCGGGCGGCAGTTCGAGCGGCCGCTTCCAATACCGGCTCAGCATCTGCGGCACCGTCGGCGGCGTGCGCTCGTAGCCGAGATCGAGCGGCAGCACGACGCGGGCCATTCGGGCCGGAGTTTGCTCCTTCAGTCGATCGGCGAATGCGGGGTAGAATTTCTCGTCGTCGTCCGCCACGAGGCGGGCCTGCGCCTCCGCATCGGCGAAGTCTCCCATCAAGTAGGCGGTGTCGGCGCGCCGGGCCGCGAGCCAGTCGCGCAGGTCGGGTTCGAGCAGCGGCGAGAGCTCCGCGTAGCGATCGACGCTGCGGCGCGCATCCGCGTAGCGACCGAGATCCAACTGCACGGCCGCGAGCTGCGCCAGCACAAGGGCGCTTTCCAGATGCCCGGCCGCTTCCGTCAGGAACTCGCACGCCTCCGCGGTGCGGCCCCGGCGCACGAGCAGGTGCGCCACGGCCTGTACGCCGGGGCGGAACCACGGCTGGAGCACCAGCGATTGCCGCGCGGAGGCGAGCGCGTCGTCGGTTTTCTCTCGAAATTCCAGCACGCTCGAGCGCTCGACGAAATGCCAGGGCCGGAGCGGGGCCATCGCTTCAGACTGCCCGAGGAACTTTTCGGCGCGGTCGAAGTCGCGCAGGCGGGCGTGCGTGAAGGCCTGGAGCGCGAGCCAGTCGGCGCGGAGTTCGGGTGCGGCTTCGTCCCAATCGGTGTGGGCGCGCTGGAACTGCCAGCCGGCGAACGGGCCGAAGCGCTCGAGCCGGAAGCGCGCGTGGTAGTACACGGCTTCGGGGTACGCGGGGCTTTCGCGGTACGCCAGGATGTGCAACTGCCGGCCCAGTCGCGGCGCCCCGAGCTGCATCGCGAGGCGCCCCGCGATCAGCCGCGCGGCGGGGCCGGCCCAGCCGCGGAGCGGGCCGAAGCGCAGGCCAGACTCGAAGGCGGCGCGGTAGCGGCCCTGCCCGTAGAGGTCCTTGATGGCGGCGATGTCGGCGGACGCGATGTCCACGGCTGGACTGGGGGTCGATTCCCGCGGCACGGTGCGTCCTTCGGAGGCGGGTCGAGGGTGGAGAACGGGACGCGATTCAGACGGTCGGTTCGGGCGGCACCACATTCGAGAGGTGCCCGACTTGGCCGAGGATGTTCCCCAGTTGGGCCAGCCGCACGCCGTACTTGTCGAGGAACTCGGCGAGTGCGAACTCGGAGGCGAGATCGATCGCATCCTCGCCGGTCAGCTTCTCCGAGAGTTCTTGGAGCAGTTCGAGGAAGGCCCGCTCGACGCTCGGCAGGACGCCCTTGCAGAGACCCGGCAGGGCGGGGAACTCGCTGGCCCAGCGGTTGTAGAAGTTCTGCCAGCGGGCTTTGTCATCGGCGGCCGCGTGGCGGGCGCGCATGAGGCCGAGCTGCTCGCGCTGGAGTTCGATCATCTGCCGCAGCAGGTCGGCGGTCTCGAACGAACCGCCCGATCCGTGCGGCGGATCGGCGAGGCGCAGCATCGGCGACGAGACAATGATCGAAGCGTCCATCGGTCGGGATCCTGCGGGCCGTCGCTTGCGGTTTCCCGCATTATACGTCTGCACGCCCCAACAGCACCCACCGGAAACCGGCCATGCTCCTCGGACTCCGCACCGCCCTCTACGCCGCCCCCGACCTCGACGCCGGCAAGGCGTTTTACACCGCCGCGCTCGGCTTCGGCCCCTACTTCGACGAGCCGTTCTACGTCGGCTACGAAGTGGGCGGCTTCGAACTCGGCCTCGTCCCGGACGGCACCCCCGGCGCCGGCGGCACCCGCGCGCTGTGGGGCGTGGCCGACTGCGCGGCAGCGATCGCGAAGCTGGTGGCACTCGGCGCGACGCCTCACGAAGCGGTGCAGGATGTCGGCGGCGGCATCCGCGTGGCGTCGGTGCTCGACCCGTTCGGAAACGCGTTCGGGATGATTGAGAATCCGAACTTCGATGTGAAGAAGGTGAAGTGAACCCGGGAAGGCGTGCC
>JAYVTJ010000433.1:0-2414 GCA_043774415.1 Fimbriiglobus sp.
CCTTGGACGCATACTCCGCAGGCGAGTGCCTCCGCTACTTCCGACACGACGGCTACGGGACCGAGTCGACGCTACAAGGAAGATGAAACGAGACTAGAAACCACGAATCACACGGATGGGATCGGAAAAGAGGTCCCGATCCCATCCCCGATTTCTTTCGTGTGATTCGTGAGATTCGTGGTTGCTTCCATCGATCAGTGCATGACCAAGACGCTGTACCGGTACTTCAGCTTGCGCTCTTCGCCCGGCTTCAGCGCGAGGTTCCAGAATAGCTCGTTCCGCTTGTTCACCGAGTAGACCCCCTCCTCGCGAAGGGCCGACTTCGGTTCGCCCTCGGCGCTGACAAGTTCGCCCGAGAAACGCCGGCGGATTGCCAATTGAACCGCCTCCTTGCGGTGGTTGTTCACCGTCACTTCCCCTTCGACGACCGTCTTGCGGTACTGGCGGGCGCCGATCCAGACGAGGTCGCGATTCCCCTCCTTCGCGTCTTCCGTCTCGGTGCTGCGCGTCCGGACGCTCAGCGCTTTGTCCACGCGCAGCACCGTCTCTTCGCCGGCGTTCGTCCAGTAGCTCGTGCGCTGGCCGTTGAACTTCCCGTCGGCGATCACCATCGCGGGGCCGGTCGTCATCGCGAACTTGAGCGGATTGCGGAAGCGCAGGGCATCCCACGGCGAATCGTCGTCGCCGGGCGTGTGCCCTTCCATCGCCCGGCCGTAAGCGTCGCGCGTATCGGGCACGGTCCACTCGACGATGCGCTCGTATTTCGCCGAGCCTTTGGCGACTGTCAGCGCCAAGGCATCGCCGTCGGCGAGCGTCCGCTTGCCGATCGATTCGTAATGGAGATCGACGCCTTCGCCGGTCGGGATGGCGCCGAGGCCATCGCCGAATGCGGGCAGCCGCATATTGTCGAATATTCTCTGCTGGGACACGCTGTTCCCGGTGGGGTTACTCATGCTGTCGGCATAGCGCCCCGCGCCGCTGCCGAGCTGATTGAAGAAGAGGGCCATCGTCAGTTTCGGCGACATCAGCGAAGTCACATGCCCGAATTGCACGCTCGGGAAACCGGAGATGAGCCGCACTTCCGCATCGGCGAAGTCGGCGAGTTCGTTCTTCACGACGGCGTGCTGTTCGAGCGTCAGCGTCTTCGGGTCGCTGATGTCGATTTTGTAACTCGGCGCCCAAGTCATGCCGCGCGCCAAGTAGCGGATGACAACCTTCGCTTCCGCTTTGTCGGACGCGCCGACCGTCAGCAGCAACTGCGGCCGGCGCCGCTTCACCTTGCCGTCGCCGGCTTCGGATTCGACGCTGGCGATCTCGGACGCTTCGACATAGCTGCGGCCCTTCGCGATTTCGACGATCAGAAACCGCGATGCCGTCGGCGCCTCCTCGCCTTTGGCCGGCTTGAACTTCATCACGATCCCACTCACCGGCGGCAGCTTCTCCCCCTTGAAGTGGATTGTCACCTTCTTGCCGGCGAGGTCTTCTTGGAGATTGCCGGGGGCGACTTCCGCGACCGGCACATCGACCTCGCGCATCTTCACGAGCGTTTCGACCGGCGCGGCGCTCTCGATCCAGTAGGTGCCGTGGATCGACTCGGGCACGTCGTCGAGGATGTAGGTCCCCGCTTTGCCGAGGGTCGCCTCGCGCCGCACGACGGCGAGGCCATTCTTGAAGAGATCGACCGAGACGATCTTGCTCGTCGCCGGGACATCGGCGGCCCGGGTGTTCGGCATGAGGGGAACCAGTGCGAAAAGGAGGAGCCAAGTGCGGCGCATAGAAGTCTCGCGGTTGGAGTGGGAACCCCCGCAAGGTATCAGCTATTGCACGGGTCATCGAGCAGAAGTGACAACCGGGTGACCGACGGAGTCCTCAGGACTGTCATCTGACATCTGAAAACTGACAACTGTCCCATTGCACATTTGAACCCGAACAGATGACCGACTTCCGATGACAGATGCCAGTTCGCAGAATAGCATTCCCCTATGCTCAGCAAGCGAATCATCCCCTGCCTCGACATCGATCGCGGCCGCGTCGTCAAAGGGACGAACTTCCTCCAACTGCGCGACGCCGGCGATCCCGTCGAAGTCGCGCGGCGCTACGAAGCGCAGGGGGCGGACGAACTCGTCTTCCTCGACATCTCTGCGACCCACGAAGGCCGCGATATCCTCATCGACATGGTGACGCGCGTCGCCGAGCAGATCTTCATGCCCTTCACCGTCGGCGGCGGCATCCGCACCCTCGACGATGCCACGCGGCTGATTCAAGCGGGTGCCGAGAAGATCAGTTTGAACTCCTCCGCCGTGACGACGCCGGAACTCATCTCGGAAGTCTCCCGCAAGTTCGGAAGCTGCGCGACGGTGGTGAATATCGACCCGCGGCGAGTGCGCCGTCTCCCCCTCTCCGCTTCGGAGAGG
>JAYVTJ010000434.1:0-4485 GCA_043774415.1 Fimbriiglobus sp.
TACATGGTCGATGTCGCCGACGACCTGAAGGAGCAGCCGATCGCGAAGATGCTCGTGCTCGCGTCGTGCCTCGCTGTGGACATGATCTTCAAGTCGGAACAAAAGGGCGGCGTCGGGATCGACCTCGGAGATTGACCGATGCTGACTGCCGAAGGCTGCCGGGGTCGAATCGCCGAGTTCTCGGATCGGCTGCGGCCCGCCGCGCCGATCCTCCTCGGCGATCCCCTGAATCTCTGCTACTTCGCCAACGCCTACTGGGATCCCTCCAGCTTGGGGGCCGGCTTCGGCGGCTACTTGCTGATCGAACCGGATGGCCGGACGAAGCTCATCCACGACAGCCGGGCGCCGAAGTCGGTCGAGGCCGCGTTCGCCGATGAGAAGGTCGTCACGAAGTGGTACGACGGCCAGTCGGCCGGGCGCGGGCCGCGCGGACTGATGCTGCGCGACACGCTCGCTGCACTCGGGACGGCGGGGCGAATCCACGATTCCATCCTCGATCCCGGTGCAGTGCAACTGCTCGGGATCATCGCCGAAATGCGCCGGCGGAAGGGCGCCGACGAACTCGACCTGCTCCGCCGCTGCATGCGGGTGACGGAGGCCGGACAAGCTTGGGCGCTGTCGAGCGTGCGAGCGGGGATGACCGAGATCGAGGTCTACGCCGGCATCCTCGCGGAGTGCACGGAAGCCGCCGGGCATCCGGTCGTCGTCTACGGTGACTTCGCGGTGTCACCGGGTTCGGCCAAGCGCGGAGGCATGGCGACCGACCGCGTCATCCGCGCCGGCGAAACGCTCATCCTCGATTTCTCCGTCGTGATCCAAGGCTACCGCAGCGACTTCACGAATACGCTCGTGATCGGCGCCGAACCGACGGCCGACCAGCGCCGGATCTTCGACCTCTGCGTGCAAGCGATGGCGGCCGGCGAAGCGGAATTGAAAGCGGGGGCGGTCTGCCAGACGGTCTACGATGCCGTGCGGAGCGTCTTCGAGCAGGCCGGCGTCGCCGACAATTTTCCCCACCACGCGGGCCACGGGCTCGGGCTATCGCACCCCGAGGCGCCCTTCTTCGTGCGTCATTCCGAAGGGACGCTGGTCGAAGGGGACGTGGTGACGCTGGAACCGGGCCTCTACATCGACGGCATCGGCGGCGTTCGGATCGAGCACAACTACGCGATCACCGCGACGGGATACGAGCGCCTGAGCAACCACTCCCTCGCGCTGGCGTGAGTCAAATCATTTCCACCGCCGCCTGCACCGCGCTCTTCGCGATCAGCGCCGGCCAGTAGGCGAAGACTTCCCGCACCGTCGGCCGGCCCGTCGTGTAGCCCGTCGTCCCGGCGAAGCCGGACGTCACCAGCGGGGCGAACTCCTTCGCGAATCGCTCGACGTTCGCCCGGTTCGCATCGCGCACCGCGACGCGAAGCACGACCTCCGGCGGATCGAACGCCGGCCCGACCCCCGGCACGCAATCTCCGCTGCCGAGCGCTTCGACCAGCGAATGCTCGAAGGTGAACCCCGACTGCCGCAATCGGTCGAACAGGATCTCCCCGCTCCGCTTGGCCTTTGACGCCGCATTCGGGCCGGTGATCACGAGCATTCCCGCCGCGGCGAACCCATCCCGGTACGCCACAGAGATCTTGTACGTGTCGGTCGCAGGGTGTCCCTTCGCACCCCTGCATCCGACGACATCCCCAGTGATGTTCCGGAAGGTCGGTGTGGTGAAGTCGGCCACGACATCGGGGGTGAAATATCGCGCCGGATCGGCCACCTCGTACAGGAGCTGCTCGGCGACCGTTTCCAGATTCACATCGCCGCCGGTGCCCGGGGGCTTGCCGAGGGTGAACGATCCGTCGGCCGCAATTTCGGCGATGGGGTAGCCGACGGTTTCCAAGTGCGTCGAATCGTCCGCGTTGATCCAAAGTCCGCCGGTGGCTTGCGCGCCGCACTCGATGAGGTGCCCCGCGACGGTGCCGGCACTCAGCCGATCCCAGTCGTCGATCGGCCAGCCGAACTCGTGCAGGCACGGCCCGACTGTCAGGCACGCATCGGCGACGCGGCCGGTGATGACGATGTTGGCCCCCTGCCCCAGCGCCTCGGCGATCGGTGCGGAACCGAGGTAGGCGTTCGCACTGACAACACGCTGTCGCACAGACGAAAGCGGCGCGCCGGTGTCGAGGTGGGCAATCGCGTGACCGGCCGCCAGCAGTTCATCGAGCCGCGGCAGGAGGTCATCGCCCGAGACGATGCCGATGCGGGCGTCGGGGGCGATCTTCTTCGCCGCCGCGGCGCAGGCGCGCGGATTCATCCCCCCCGCGTTCGTCACGATCTTCAACTGCGGTTGCGCTCTGAGGACGGGGGCGAGCCGGGCGAGTACGTCGGTGAAATCGGTGGCGTAGCCGGCGTCCGGGTCGCGCCCGCGCAGCAGGGCGAGGATCGACATCGTCAGCTCGGCGAGGTACTCGAGGGTGAGGTAGTCGAGCCGGCCCCGCTCCGCGAGCCGCAGGGGCGCATCGGGGCTGTCGCCCCAGAAGCCGCAGCCGTTGCCGATCCGGATCCGTTTCATCGGTCGGGCTCCGTGCCCTTCGGCCACGTCTTCACCGCATCGGCCGCGGCGTGGATTTTGCCGTCGATCAGCCCGACGAGCGACTTGCCCGCCGGACTGTCGGCGGTGTTGAAGAGTACGGCCCAGTTCAAGCCGTCCCAGCGCCGGACCAGGAGCGCTTCCGAACCGGGGATGTAGCCCGAGTGCCAGTCGTTCGATTTGCCCGTCTTGCCGACCGGGCGGACCATCCAGCCGCAGCCGTAGAACGCATCGGTCGGCTTGCCGTCTTTGTCGTGGCCCGCCAGTCCGTCCGGCCGCGCACGCATCGCGGCGATGCTCGCCGCGCTCAGCAGCGGCGCCTTCTTCGGATCGTCGAACGCGCTCGCGAATTCGACGATGTCGATGGCGGAGGCGATCCAGCCGCCGTGGGCTTCGAACGATTCCAGATTCATCGCCCCGTAGACGAGCGGCACCTGCGCTTCGAGCTTTGGCGGATACAGCGACGGCCCCGTCCGCTTCTTCGCGTCGTAGTACGCCACCTCTCCCTTCGCCCGGTTCTTGGCCGTGGCCCGGCCGAGCTGCGCGGTCTTGATCCCGAGCGGGGCGAGGATTTCCTTCTTGACGTGGGCTTCGTACGTCTGCCCGGTGACCGCTTCGATGATGCGCCCGAGAACGAGGTAGCCGACGTTCGAGTAGGCGTGCCGCTCGCCGGGGTCGAAGTCGAGCGGCTGGGTCATCATGTAGCGGACGATGTGCGCCGGCGTGACGGGCGGCTTGATCTTCAGAGCCTTCGCGATGATCCACGCCCGGCCGATGGGGTCGTACGATTTGGCGCGATCCCACCCGCCGGTGTGCTGAAGACACTGCCGGACCGTGATCTTCGCCCAGCGCTCATCCGGTTTGCCGCCGTCGTCGAAGGGCTTCAGCTTCATCAGATCCGTCACTTTGTCGTCGAGTTTGAACTTGCCCTTCTCGACGAGTCGGAGGATCGCCACGGCGGTGATCGGCTTTGACACGCTGGCGATGCGGAAGAGCGATGCGGGTTGCACGGCTTCATGCTTTTCGACGTCGGCAAAGCCGAAGCCGCGGGCGTAGACCAGTTTGCCCTGCCGGGAGACTGCCAGCGATGCACCGGGGATCTTGTTCTCCTCGATGAAGGTGGTCATCAGTTTGTCGAACGGTTCGAGAGCCGCGTCGGCGATGCCGGTGACGGGGAGTTCCTCATCCGCGCCGAAAGCGGCCCCCGCGGCGAGTCCGGCGGCGCCGAGCGCGAGGAAGCCGCGCCGAGAGATGCGAGTCGCGAGATCGGCCATCGTCGATTCCCCGAGTGATTGTCCCGAGTCCGGGTCTACTGTAATCTGCCGGTTCGATCCCGGCACCCGCCCCTTCCGGAAACGCACCATGCGCCCGCTCGTTCTGCTCGCATTCCTCATCGTCCCACTCGCGGCGCACGCCGCCGATCCCCGGCCCATGTCGGTGGACGATCTCTGGAACCTCAAGCGACTCGGCGCGGCGACGATCTCCCCCGACGGCAAATGGGCCGCCGTCGAAGTGACGACCTACGACGTGCCCAAGGACGAGGCTTTCTCGCAGATCTGGCTCCTCTCGACGGATGGCAAAGAGCAGCGGCAGTTGACGGCGGTCGGGGATCGGAACTCGGGGCCGAAGTGGTCGCCCGACGGCAAGCTCATCGCCTTCACCAGCAAGCGCGGCGGCGACGAACTCCCGCAGATCTACACCATCTCTCCCGCCGGCGGCGAAGCCAAGAGAGTGAGCGAGTTGCCGACAGCCCCCACGGGGTTAAAGTGGTCGACCGATTCCAAGTCGGTCCACTGCATCGGTTGGACGTGGCCCGATTCGCCGGACGACGGCGACCATAAGAAACGGGAGAAGGAGCAGAAGGAGAGCAAGCGAAAGGCGGTCGTGATCGACGACGCCGTCTACCG
>JAYVTJ010000435.1:0-2697 GCA_043774415.1 Fimbriiglobus sp.
GCCGAATCGACTTCGGGTCGCATTCCCGCCGCGGTTCGCCCGTGAAATTCCCGTGAGCCTGAAACCGCTCCGCAGGTCGGGGTGTATTACTACCGTCCCGCACGGGTTGTCTGCTCAGCCTCCCCCGGTCGATTCCGAATTCCTTCGAGGTGCTCAGAACATGGGGAAGCGTACGTTTTCCGCGCTCGCGGTGCTGGTGTGCGGTTTGCCGGGCGTCGGCGCGGTCGAGAAGGATGTGAAGGAAGCGCCGAAGCAACTCGCGCCGGTGCAAGCGGGCGTCGGTCGGCGCGTCTCGGATGTTACGGACACCGCCGTCGATGGCAAAGAATATCAGCTCAGTACGGCGCTGAAAGACCGCAAAGCTGTCGTCGTCGCCGTGACGAGCACGAGCTGCCCGATCAGCAAGAAGTATCTCCCGACGCTGGCGAAGCTCGAAAAGGAATACGGCGACAAGGGCGTCGGCTTCCTCCTGCTCAACCCGGTCGCGACCGATACGCCCGAGGAGATCGGCAAGCAGATCAAAACCTCCGAGTTTCAAGGGCCGTACTTCCGGGATAAAACCGGCTCGCACACGAAGACCCTGGGCCTGACGACGACGACGGAAGTCTTCGTGATCGACCCGAGCCGGACAGTCGTCTACCGCGGGGCCATCGACGATCAGTACGGCCTCGGCTACTCGCTCGATGCCCCGAAGCACAACTATTTGAAAGATGCCCTCGACGCAGTGCTCGCCGGGGAAGAACCGGCAGTGCGCGCGACGAACGCTCCGGGATGCGCCCTCGACCTCGCGTCGGCGAAGGTACCGGGCGCGCCGGCGGTGACGTTCCACAATCGCATCTCGCGCATCGTCCAGCAGAACTGCCAGGAATGCCACCGCAAGGGGGGCGTCGGACCGTTCGCCCTCGACACGCTCGATGATCTCGTTTCGCACAAGGCGATGATCAAAAAGGTCGTCGAGAAGGGGACGATGCCGCCCTGGTTCGCATCCAAACCGGCGAAGGGGGAACTGTCGCCCTTCGTCAACGACCGGGCACTCCCGGAAGCGGATATTGCCGATCTGCTCGCCTGGTTTGCGGCCGGGTCGCCAGCCGGGGAAAAGGGTGAAGCGCCGCTGCCGCGACCGTTCCCCAAAGACTGGGTCATCGGCAAACCCGACCTCGTGCTGCAGCTCGATAACCCCATCGACATCAAGGCCACCGGTGTGATGGGCTACCAAAATGTGACCATCGATACGAAGCTGGACGAGGAGAAGTGGATCCAAGCCGTCGAGATCCGGCCCACGGCGAAGGAGGTCGTCCACCACGTCCTCGTCTTCGCGCTGCCGCCCAAGACGGGCGCTGAACTCCTTCCCGCCCGCGCGCGCGGCGGCGAGGCCTCCGGATTTTTCGCGGCCTACGTCCCCGGCAACAGCGCGCAGGTCTACCCCGATAGCTTCGGCAAGAAGTTGGAGAAGGGCGCCCGGCTGCACTTCCAGATCCACTACACGCCCAATGGCACCGCGACCAAGGATCAACTCCAGATCGCTTTCCGGTATGCCGACAAGAAGCCGGAGAAGGAGTTGAAGGTCTTCGGCTTGGCCAATCCGAAGATCGAGATCCCCGCCGGCGACGACAACTACGAGAACAAGGCCGAGATCAGGCTGCCGTACGATGTGACGCTGACCGGGATGATGCCGCACATGCACGTCCGCGGCAAAGCGTGCAAGTACGTCGCGGAACTTCCCGACGGTTCGAAGCGCGTGCTTCTCGACGTGCCGCGCTACGACTTCAACTGGCAGCTCGGGTACAAGCTGGCCGAGCCGGCGGTGCTGCCGAAGGGGACGAAGATCGTCTACACCGCGTGGTTCGACAACAGCGACAAGAACCCGGCGAACCCCGACCCGAAGAAGACCGTGAAGTGGGGCCCGCAGACGACCGACGAAATGCTGCTCGGCTATCTGGAATTCTACCTGAAGAAGTGATCGGCAGATCCCTGTCTAATTGCGCCCGAGTCACTTCGACTCGGGCGCTTTCGTTTCCGCGTCCGGCTTCTGAAAATCGAGTTCGGGATTGTACTCGATGGGGCGTTCGTCGGTCGGTTTCGGCGTCAGCGGGCGATTGGCCGATCGGCCGCGCTGTCGCCCCGAATACCACCACACGGCATTCCAGACCGCGAACGCCAGACCCAGCCCGCCGCCGAGATTCAAGTTCTCGGCCGGGTAGCGGTCGCTGAGCCACGTCAGACCGATGAAGTCCCGGCACAGCAGAGCGATTCCGATGAAGAGCCACAGCCCGGCGAGAGCCAGTCGCATCCAATTGAAATTCATGGTCGATCCTCCCCGCACCATCTTATCGCGCGGGGGAAGTCACACCGGCGGCCGCTCGGCCACGGCGATCATGCAGTCGCTGCGGCCCATGACGTACACCAGCCAGGCCATCAGTTTCGCGAGCGGCTTCCGCGTGAGCAGTTGATCGCGGAAGTGCACCCGCGGGGAGCGCACGGCGAGCTTCGCGCTCGAGCGCAGCCAGTCCGAATGGCGGATCGTCCGCAGCGATTCGACGCGCAATCCGGCCGTCTGGAGCATCGCCGTGAGCGAGTGCGGCGTGAAGTGCGTGAGGTGGCGCGGCAGGTCGAGGCCGAACCAATTCGTGCCGAAGCGGCGGAACGACCAACTGTCGATGTTCGGGCAGGCGATGATGACCTTCCCGCCTGGGATGA
>JAYVTJ010000436.1:0-2848 GCA_043774415.1 Fimbriiglobus sp.
CTTCACGCGCTCGTAATCGGGCGAACCGGGTTTCGCATCGCGACGGGCCGTCTCGAAGTTCGGCACGAAACCTTCGACGACGATCCGCTCGACGTAGTCGCCGATCTCGTGGGCGCGGTCGGCGTCGGCGCGGTCCACGGCCGTGCGCATCTCGCGGGCCAAGCGGTCGGTCGAGCGCTGGCACTCGGCGGCGCGGTCGAGCGGCGTGTTCGCATCCGCGACGCGCGTACCCTGATCGAGCAGGTCTTCGAGCAGCTCGCGGTTCGTCTTGAGCATCTGCAACTGCTCGGCGGCACTCGGGCCGGCCGGGGTCGTCTGCGCGGATGCCCAAAGGGAAATGGCCGCGACGACCGCGAGCGTCAGCATGGGGCGGATCGTCATGTCACACCCCCTTCACGAGCGGTTCGAGGGTCGTCCGGGCGAGCCGCGCGGTTTCGGACATCTTCAGCAGCGTCTTCTGCGCGGCCGGCGGAGCGTTCTGAGCCAGTTGCTTCGTGTCGGTTTCGGCGTCGGTCAGCCGGGCGAGGGCATCGCGGAAGAGGGCCTGGCGCTCGGCTGCGGGCATGTGCTTGTCGAGCAGTTTCGCCTGCTTCACGATGCCGTCCTGCACGGCGCGTTCGAAGAGCCGAGCCAGCGATTGCAGCTCGTCGCTCGGCGCCACCTTGTACAAGTCTTTCGTTTCCGCTTTCAAATCGCTGGCCCATTCGGCCCAAATGGTCATGCGCTGCGGGGCCGAATCGCTCGCCGCGAGCTGCGTGACGTGCTTCACTTCTTTTTTGAGCAGTTCGTGCCGGGGCTTCTCGGCGAGTTCGGGCACCGGCGCTTTGCCGCGGGTGAAGAACCAGACTCCCGCAACCGCGACGAGCACCGCCGCAGCCGATGCCGCATAGTGCTGCCATCGGACGGCGCGGAACGGTTTGAACGTCCCGCTCGCCGTCCGCAGACCCGCGGGCTTCACGCGGATGATCGGCCCCGCATGCTGCACCGATTCGAGGAACGCGAGCTTGCGGGCTTCGGAGGAAGGCGCGGCGGGAAGATCGGCGAGCAGAGCGTCGAGTTGCAGCGCCCGCGCTTGAACCGCGCGGCAGGCCGCACAGCCCCCGAGGTGGGCGCGGAGTTCGTCGCCCGGATCGTTGGCATCCGGAGCCGCGAGCAACCGATTCTGGACCGCTTCGCACTTCATGGCTTCAACCTTCATCGCCTTTCATCGGCGGGAGCAAATCGGGCGGCAGGACCTTCACCAGTTTCTGCCGCGCCTTGAAGACGCGCCAGCGGGCCGTCTCCTCGGTGATCTTCAAAATCGCCGCGACCTCGCGGAAGGACAACCCCTCTTCGGCCCGGAGCAGCAGGGCACTCCGGAAATCGGCCGGCAAATCGGCCACCGCCTTCGCGACTTTCGCGAGCACTTCGCGGTCGGACGCCTTCTCCTGCGGGCCGGGTGTCCCCATCGCTTGGGTCGGTTCGTCCGGCAGGCTCTGGGTCGCGCGCTTCTCCCCCCGCTTGAGGTTCACGAAGTTGTTGTGCGCGATCCGGAACAGCCACGCCCGGAAGTTGGTTCCCGCCCGGAACGACGCCAGCGCCGCCAGGGCCTTCAGAAACGTCTCCTGCGTCAGATCCTCGGCCTTGTGCCGGTCGTGCGTCATGCGGAAGAGCCAGCGGTAGAGGCGATCCCAGTAGGCCTCGACCACCCGGGCGTAAGCCGCCCGATCCCCCTTTTGGGCGGCCACGATCCAAACGGTTTCCTCCGCGGGGCGGAGGGTCTCCGGCTCTGGGGCCACTCGGGGCGTCCGGTCGAAATCGGGGGAGGGGAGCATCGTCGCCGCTGCCCCAACTCTACGCCCCGGCCCCGGGGAGTCCAGCGCATCCGTCAGCGGGTTCATCCGTCTCAACAGATGGCCGGGCCTCCCGTTGGCGCGAATTCCGCATCCGAAACGGTCGGGGTTGTATCGGCTGGCGGATAAAGGG
Source organism: Fimbriiglobus sp. (assembly GCA_043774415.1). Lineage (GTDB taxonomy): Bacteria > Planctomycetota > Planctomycetia > Gemmatales > Gemmataceae > JALHQU01. The sequence goes on from JAYVTJ010000436.1 coordinate 1,966, forward strand.
GTTGCGCGGCGCCCCGCGAAGCTCCGCCGATAAAAAAAGGGCACCCCCACTCGGGGGTGCCCTTCCGCTTCACCGTACTCGGGAACTCAGTTGGCCATGCGCATCGGGCGGGCCGTCAGCTTGGCGGTGTCAAACTTCTCGCCCGTCATTTCCTTCCACTGCTTTTGCTGGTCGGCGTCGAGGGCCTTGACGACCTTCTCGAGGTTCGCCGCGCGATTGGCGGTATTCTTCTTCGTGAACTCTTCCACTTTGGCGGCATCCGGAGGAGTCGCGTTCGGCATCGGGCGACCGCCGCCGGGGGCCGGCACGCCGAGTTCCTTGGCCAAGTCCGTCGCCTCTTTCGTCGCGGCGTCGGCGATCTCTTTGATGGCCTTCTTCTCGTCGTCGGTGATCTTCAACTCTTTGACGATGTCCGCGTCGGAGAACGCGCGCAGGCCCAGCGCCTGGACTTGGATCTGCTTGAAGCGCTTCTTCTGATCCGCGGTCAGCACGTCGTCGGTGGCCTTCTTCACTTCTTCCGTCAGGGCGGTGCGCTCCTTCTGCAGCTCCTGCATCTTGGTCATGTCCGGGCGACCGCCGGTGCGGAGTTCGGCCGCTTTCTTATCGAGATCGACTTGCTTCGCGGTCACATCCTTCAGCTTTGCCTTCTGATCGTCGGTGACCTTCAGTTCGGATTGCAGATCCTTGTTCGTGAGCACGAGCGAAATCGTGGCGCCGCCGCCTTGGCGACCGCCCTGACCGGGGCGCTGGGCTTGGGCCGAACCGAGGACCGTCACCGCGAGCGCGGCGGCGAGGAACAGACGGGCGATCGACTTCATGGGGGAGACTCCTGGCGGTTGACAGAACCGCCGACAGCGGCGCGGGAGCCAGCACGCGTGGCCCA
>JAYVTJ010000437.1:0-2083 GCA_043774415.1 Fimbriiglobus sp.
GCCGGTTCCACCTCCGCTCCAATCCGGAATCCGTTTCCATCCTTGCACCTTCCGCAATCCGCGCGCACAATAGACTCGTCGGAACATCGCCCCCATCGACGAGGTTCCCTCCGTGCGGATCGCGGCTTCCCTCGCGGGCCTCCTCTGGCTCGCTGTCCCCCTTTCGGCGGCTCCTCCCACGCCGACCGAGGGCGAGCTGATCGCCCGTCTGATCGCATCGCTCCGCGATCCGGACGCCGACGTCCGGGCGAATTTGGCGCAGGCTTTGGCAAAGATCGGACCCACCGCCGTCGAATCACTATCCGACGCACTCGCGGACGCGCTGCCAGAGCGTCGCGCCGGTGCGGCCACCGCGCTCGGCTTGATCGGGACTTCGGCGAAGTCCGCTCTGCCGAAGCTGCTGGAATTGCTCGACGACAAAGAGACCGAAGTTCGGCGGCAGGCTTCGCAGGCGATCGTCCGCGTGCTGCCGTCCGCCAAACCGCCCGCGAAGCCCACCGGAGGCCGATGACCATGCATCGATTCATCTGCGGGCTGCTCGTATCACTCGCGCTGGCGGGCGCCGCACTCGCCCAAGGGAGCAAGTACACCCCCGTGCAGGGGGGCACGCGCGATCCCGAAGCCCTGAAGAAGCTGGCCGCGATGCTCGGCAATGGCGGCGGTCAAGAACAGCCCGACCAGAAGATGATGGACATTTTGAACAAGTGGCTGAAGGACACCGAGAACAAGCCCGAAGAACGCCAGCTGATGATCGACTTGGCCCGGCAGCAAGCTCAGGATAACCCCCAGCAGTTCCAGAAGAACAATCCGAACCTCAGCGAAGACGAACTCAAGAAGCTCATGCAGGGTCTCGGCAAGCCGGGCGACCCTCCGCCGGTGCTGCCGAAGCCGGGGGACCGGCCGCCCCCGATGCCTCAACCGCCGGTGGGCCCGCCGCCCCGACCCGGTGATCCGCAGCCGTTCAATCCGACACCACCGCAGCAACCCCTCCCGAAGCCGGGTCAGCCGAAGCCGAATGCGGAGCAGGTCGAAGGCGCCGTGCAGATGTGGGAGCAGACCGTCGGCCCCATCGACAGCACCCCCGCCGTGAAGGACGCGATCCAAGACCTCTTCGGCAACGGGATGGGCGGGGCGAACGAGAAGCCCTTCTGGGATGGCCTCGATGGGAGTTCGGGTTCTTCTTCGTCCTCGAACTCCGGATTCTGGAAGTTCCTCAACGGCACCGGGGGCAGTACCGGCGGCTCGAATTGGAACACGCCGAGCTGGCTGAAGAATTTCAGTGCCGGGTCGGCTCCGTCGGCGCCGAGCGCGCCGAAGACCGGCATGAGCGGGCCGAGCATGCCGGGCCTCGGCGGGATGGGCGGCATGGGCGTCGCCGGCTTGGGCACCGTCGGCACGGTGATCTTGATCCTCATCGTCGCGGCCGTCGTCGGCTTCCTCATCTGGAAGTTCCTGCCGATGATCAAAGAGGTCCGCAACCGCCGGCTCCAGCCTCTGCCGGGTCAAGGGCCGTGGCCGGTCGATCCGCGGACGATCCGCGACCGCGAATCGCTTGTGATCGCCTTCGAGTATTTGTCGATCCTCGTCTGCGGCAACGGGGCGGTCGTCTGGAATCACATGACCATCGCCGAAGCGCTCCGCGAAGCGATGCCCGATCGCGAACACTTGGCCGAGCCGCTGGCGCGCCTCTACGCCGTCGCCCGCTACACGCCGCTCCTAGAAGAGATTCCCGAAAGCGCCTACGCCGAGGCCCGCCGGTGCCTCTGCGCCCTCGCGGGGGTATCCGAACGATGACTCGCACCCCCATTGGTTTGCTGGCCTTCGCACTGCTGTTTGTGATTGCGCCGGGTGCACTCGCCCAGAAGCGCGGCAACGTCCGCGCCGAAGCCGAAGCGCAGGTCGTCGGTCCGCCGGCCGACGACGGGACGCAGCTCTTCCGCGGCCTGCTGCACTACTTCAAAATCAAGCCGCTCGATGCGCGGAGCTTGGAATACAACTCGGACATGATCGTGATCGTGCTCGGCGATCCCGGTCGGAACCGCCCCGCAGTGGCCCGGCATGTCCGCGGCACACTCCTGAAGGG
>JAYVTJ010000438.1:0-4291 GCA_043774415.1 Fimbriiglobus sp.
GTCGACAAGGCCACCGGCCTCATCAAGATGGACCGCTACCTGTATAGTTCGTCGATGTACCCCGGCGACTACGGCTTCATCCCGCAGACGCTCTCCGAAGACGGCGACCCGTCGGACATCCTCGTCATGGTCAACGAGCCGACGTTCCCCGGCTGCCTCATCGAGGCCCGCGTCGTCGGCATGTTCCGCATGAAGGACAAGGGCTTCAACGACTTCAAGCTGCTCGCCGTGCCGCACCGCGACCCGCTCTTCGCCAGTATGAAGCAGCTCGAAGATGTGCCGGCGCACTTCCTGCGCGAAGTCGAACACTTCTTCGCGACGTACAAGCAGCTCGAAGGGGTCGAGGTCATCCCGCTCGGGTGGGCGTCGAACGAGGAGGGGAAGGACGAGGTCCGCACCAGCGTCGAGCGCTTCCGCAAGACCCTCGGCACCGTATTCAACTGATCCCGTTCCGAAGTCTCCGAACATTTCTCACTTGCGTTTCATCAGTGGTTCGCAGGAAGATAGCAATCGGTGGCGCCGGTACCGCCGGGCCGCTTCACGTCTTTCCATTCGGAGGATCGGATCATGCGCTCTCTGGCTCGCTATGTTTTGACGGCTGCGCTCTGCGTCGCGGCGGTCGGTTCGGCCCAAGCCCAGCGTCCGGGCGGCGGCGGCGGTGGCCCCGGCGGCGGCGGTCAGGGCGGGATGAACGTCCGCTCGCTGATCGTGACGAGCAAACCCCTCCAGGAAGAGCTGAAGGTCACCGAAGCTCAGGTGACCAAGTTCAAGGAACTCGCCGAGAAGCAGTCCGAAGCGATGAAGGGCGTCGTGGCGTTCGGCGGGGACGAAGAGGAGCAGATCGCCGCCATGGAAGTCCGGCTCAAGCTGATGAAGGAGCGCGTCGCCTTCATCAAGGCGACCCTCTCGGCCGAGCAGCAGAAGCGCCTCGGCCAGATCGAGAAGCAGACCCTCGGTTCGGGCGCGTTCACGAACGCCAAGGTCGCCAAGGAACTGGCCATCACCGAAGAGCAGACCGAGAAGATCAAGACGATCAACACCGACATGCAGAAGGACATGCGCGAACTCTTCCAGGGGGGCTTCGACGCCGACGCCCAGAAGAAGATGGCGACCCTCCGCACCGAAACGTCGGAGAAGATCGTGAAGGTGCTCACCGACGATCAGCAGAAGAAGTGGAAAGACATGACCGGCGAGACCTTCGACACCGCGAAGCTCTTCCAGCGCCCGATGCGGATGAACAACTAGGCGACGGTCCGACCGAATCCGAAGCCCGGCCGCCGTGCGGCCGGGCTTCGTGCGTTTCGCAGGGATGATGGGCGACCGTCGGACTCATCCCTTCTTTCGCCCGAGCAGCACGAGCGTCAGCAGCCCGAGCAGCAGTCCGCCGGCGGCGACCAGGTGGCCGGGTTGCAGCTTCTCGGCATCGCCGACTTCGATCGTCGGGATCGGCAGCCCGAACTGATGACCGGCGAAGGCGACCCCGGCGGCGAGTGTGATCCCGAGGATCGCCAGCGTCCGGCCCGTGAACCCCGAGAGGATCAGCAGCAGTCCGGCGACGATCGCGTTGATGCCGACGAAGAAGGGCGCCACCTCCGTCGGCAGCCAGCCGAGCGGCTTGTACTTTTCGGGGGCGACGATCATTTCGACCACCGACTTCGACGCGGCCTGCGTGGCGGCGGCGGTCGCTTTCGCATCGGACGGCTCGACCGGCCCGGTGTCGAACTTGGCCCCCGCTTTGAACCACATCAGCCCGACGACGATCACCGCCGCCCCGGCGAGCATCCGCAGGCGCGGATCGAGCACCAGCTTCACCAGCCCCGCGAGCGGGTTCTTGCGCTTGCGCGGCGTGCGCTCTTTGCGTCCGCGCTCGTAGGCCGTCATCATCCGGCGGACGTTCACCTTCTTCTCGGGCAGCAGGTTCGCGGCCTTGATCTCGACGGCCTGTTCCACGAGGTTCTCGGCGTCGTCGGCCGCGCGCGCGTTCGCCTCGGCGGGGGTGAGCCCTTCGGCCTTGTAGCGCGCCGCTTCCATCTTGCGCAGCAGCTTCTTGGCCTTCGCCTGCTGCCGGGCTTCGAGCAGCCCGTCGATCTTCGCGAGCAATCCGTCGCGCCACGCTCCGTTCTTCGGCCGGTTCGCCACCTGTGCGGCGTAGGTGCTGCGCGCCGCGATCTTCGCCGGGTAGCCGTAGAGCAGTTCGTAGACCGACTCCCAGCGGTCGCCGGCCGTCTCGATGACGAAGAGGCGCACGCCGTCTTCCTCCATTCCGACCAGGCGGAGGCGCTTGAGGATCTTCTCGAATTCGTCCTTGATGTCGAGCCGGCGGTCGCGCGCCGGCTTGGCGATGAGGAAGCCGAAGGCGACGCCGAGGAGCACCCCGATGGCGATGGCCGTCAGCCCGGCCCAGAGCAGCCCGGCGAAGTAGAGGATGGCGCCGAACAGCAGCGCGCCGACGACGGCGCCGAACCAGTCGAGCATGCGGGCGCCGGCGGCCCACTCGCGCACTTTCGTGAAGGCGTACGACCCCGCATACAGGCCGCTGCAGACGAACATGCTGGCGAGCGCCGCGACCGTACCGACGAAGATGCCACCCGCAATTACGGGGCTGAACGGGATCGCGACGAGCGCCGCGACGATGCCGAGCGCCGGCACCGCGCGGCCGACGAGTCGTTCGAGTTTCGTGGCGCGGTCGATCTTCAGCCGCCCCAGCAGGTATTCGAATGCGGCGAGCTGCTCTTCCGTCGGCCGGGGCGGGCCGGCCGCTTCGCCCCCCTGCCAGGCCTTCACCGCCTCGATGAATTCTTCCATGCTCTGGTAGCGGTCGTCCGGGTTCTTCTCCAGCGTCTTATCGACGATTTCGGCGATCCCTTTCGGACAGGTCGGCAGCACCTTCCGCAGCGGCGGCGGCGGCTCGTTCAGGTGCATCGTGATCACCTGCACGGCGGTGGCGCCGGTGAAGGGCGCCCGCCCGCAGAGCAGCGCGAAGAGCGAGCAGCCGAGCGAGTAGATGTCGGCGCGGAGATCGACGCCCGACGCATCGCGGCACTGCTCCGGCGCCATGTACGACGGCGAGCCCATCGCCGTGCCGACGTTCGTGACGTTCGGCAACTGCTTCAGCATCGACCCCGGCTTGCTCACCTCCGTCTCCGGTGCCGCGTCGTCGTCGGCCGTCATGCCGCGCGTCTTCACGAGGCCGAGGTCGGCGACCTTCACGATCCCCTCGCCGTTGAGCATCAGATTGTCCGGCTTGATGTCGCGGTGCACCATGCCCCGGTCGTGGGCGAACTTCAGCCCGCGCGCCGCCTGCACGATGTACCCGACGGCCTCGTTCGTGGGCACCTTGCCGGTCTTCTTCAGCAGGTCGCCGAGGGATCGCCCTTCGACGTACTCCATGCTGAAGTAGTTGACGTTCGAGTCCTGGCCGATGTCGTAAATCTGCACGACGTTGTGGTGCGTGAGCTGAGCCGCGGCGTAGGCTTCGCGCACGAACCGGGCGATGAAGACGGGGTCGTCGGCCCACTCGGCGTTCATCACCTTCAGCGCCACGGCGCGGTCGAGCGACATCTGCCGGGCGAGGTAGACCGCCCCCATACCTCCCTTGCCGAGCTGCTTGAGGATCTCGTAGCCGCCGAGTTCGGCGGGCATCTCCTCGTCGGCCGCGGCGCGGGCGGGGGCCTTCTTCGCCGGTTTCTTCGATTGCGGAGCCGGGTCGAAGTCGGCGGTCTGATCCGCTTCGGTCCGCTCTTCGGGCCCCGACTCGCTGGCGAAGGTGCGATCGCTATCGGGGGCCGGCTGCGGGGCGGTGCGGTCGAAGTCGTCGGCCGCGGGCTTGCCGGGCGCACTGGCGAAGGTGCCGTCCGGGTCTTCCTTCAAAACGTGGCGCGGCGCCGGGGCCTTCACCCGCTCGGAGCGCTTCGGCGCGGGTTCGACGAACGTCTGCTCATCGACGAGGCTCACCTGGATGCGGATGACGATCTGGGTGCCGCACTTCGGGCACTTCGGCTGGAACTTCCCCGGCTTCGCGACGTTCGCGGTGATGGGGTTCCGGCACGCCGGACACTCGAACTGCATGGATGGCTCCTGCGGACTGCGGACGGGATGATGCGAATGAAGCGGAACGAATGCGAGCATTCTGCGCGGCGCGTGCGCCGGCCGCAATCGCTAAGCGCGCCGGGGACACGGATTTCGCCGGAATGAAGCAGCCTTCACACGTCTGGAACCCGCGACACTGTCGGAAGTCCCGTTCGGAGCCGGCCGCCTCTTTCTGCGTCGAGTTCGCTTCCCTATCCTGTGC
>JAYVTJ010000439.1:0-5759 GCA_043774415.1 Fimbriiglobus sp.
GTCTGGCTCGTGTCGTTCGTCCTCGCGGCCGTGACGTACATCGAAGGGAACCAGATGGCCGTGGTCCCGCCCGGCACCGTCGTCGAACGCGACCGGCAGATCGACGGCGTCTCCGGCCCCCGAGATGTCCTGATCGCGCCGGAGGGGAAATCGTTCTCGCTGGCGCGCGCGGAGGGCCAGGCGCGCACGCCCGGCATGAGCGTTTCGAGCAACAACAACCTCGGCGTCGTATTCGTGGCCACCATTTTCCTCGTCGCGCTCAGCAGCACGATCCTGCTGCGCGGGCTCGTCTCGGTGATCGTCGTCGTCACGCTGACCGCGCTCGTCGTCGTCTTCGCCCTCCTCGGATGGTGGAACGAGATCCTCCTTTTCCTCGGCGGGCTCGACATCCGCATGAACGCGGCCGGGTACTTGGGCGTGGCATTCCCGCTCTTCCTCGCGTGGCTCTTCGTGGTCTTCATCTACGACCGCGCCACCTACATCGTCTTCGACCAGGGGCAGATCCGCTACGTCCACGAGGTGGGCGACGCCGAGATCGCGCTGCAGGCGGACGGCGCCATCGTCGAGAAGAAGCGCAACGACGTCTTCCGCCACTGGCTTCTCGGGTTCGGCACCGGCGACCTGATGATCCGCATGGGCGGTCCGAACGGGATGCAGATCGACCTCCCGAACGTGCTCCGGATCAATTCCAAACTCGGCCTCATCCAGAAGCTCATCAAGGAGAAGGCGATCACGATCGAGGCGTGAGCGCGGCCCGCCGTACAATCTGGGAGAAGGTCGCTTCTCACGGCGGGGATCTCCGGCATGTTCGCACCGACGCTCCGATTCCTCCGTTCGCGCCGCGGCCCGCTGCTCGGACTGGCCGCCGTAATCCTCGTCGCCATGGCGGTGGTTCTCCTCTGGCCGCGCCGCGCGGTCGTCGAGCCGGCCAAGTCCGATCCGGTCGGCGCCACCGAGGCGAATGCGCGCGGCGTCGGCCTGATGGAGCAGTTCCGCTACGATGAAGCGGCGAAGGAATTCGATGCGGCCGCGGCGCTCGCCCCCGAGTGGTTGCCGGCGCGGATCAACCTCGGCATGGCCCTCTACAACGCGGCGTCGCGGGACGATGATCCGGTGCTGCCGCGGGCTATCGCCGTCTTCGACGCGGTGCTGAAGGAGGATCCCGCCAACCCGTATGCCCACTTCAACCTCGGCATCATCTACAAGTACCAGGCGAAGTTCGACCTCGCGCAGAAGCACTTTCGCAGGGTGCTCGCCGTCGATCCCGACGACGACCGCGCGCTCCTCTATCTCGGGCAGTCCTCGATAGATTCGCAGGAGAGCGAGGAGAGCCGCGGCTACTTCCGGAAGGCGCTGGCGCTGAACCCGTACCTCGTGCCGGCGTGGTACGCGCTGGCCAACCACGCGAGCACCGGCCCCGCGGAGCAGCGCGAACGGCTCGACCGGATGCGGCAATTGCAGGCGGCCAACTGGGAGGACGAAGCCCGCCCCGACAAGCACTCGGAGCAGGGCCGGTACGCCACGGTGATCGGGCGCGGATTGGTCAAGCCCGCGGACATCGGCCCGATGCCGACGTTCGAGCAGCGGCCCACTTGGAAGATGGATGCCTCCGTGAAATGGGATGTCTCCGCTCAGCCGGTCGATCCGCTGCTCCAAGCGATGCGCGCCCACTTCGGCGGGGTCATCGTTCGCTTCGATTTCGACGGCGACGACCGCCCCGACCTGCTCCTCCTCTCGGCGGTGATCCGCAATGGCAAGCTCTGTGATGTGCTCCTGCGCAACACCGGCGCCGGCTTCGAGGACATCTCGGACGCGGCCGGTCTCGGCGACGTCGGCAGCATCGCCTGCGCCGTCGGGGACTACGATAACGACGGCCGACCCGATCTCGCGCTGAGCACTCCGACGGGTCTGCGATTGCTGCGCAACGTCGATGGCAAACGCTTCGAGGACAAGTCGGCCGCGGCGGGCTTCGACAAAGTCGCCGGCATCTTCCCGGCACTCGGCTGGCTCGACATCGACCAGGACGGCGACCTCGATCTGATCGCGGGCCGTTACGCGGGGAACGCGAAGGAGGCGGTCGACGCGCTCGGTGGAACCAGGACCGGGGCGACCGGGAAGGTCGTCGTGTTGCAGAACAGCGGCGTCGCCCCCGCCTCTCGCGCGGAAGAACCGACGCCGCCGCTCACCACGGTCTTCAAGTCGATCGACCTCCCGAACCTCAACGTTGCCGGCCGCGTGACCGGCCTCGTCGCCACGGACATCGACGGCGACAAGGACGTCGATCTGATCGTCCTGCTCGACGGGCAACCTCCGGTCGTCATCCTCAACGACCGACTCATGCGCTTCAGTCGGGGCGCTCCGCTGCCGACCGAGGCGACCGGCCTCCACAGCGGATTGATCCTCGACGCCAACGGTGACGACCAATCCGATCTCCTGCTGCTCGGCCCCGGCAAACCGGCCTTCCTCGTCAGCAAGAAGGATCTGCCCGATCTCGACTTCGCCAAGCGCTTCGCGGCCGGGATCACCGATGCACCGGCGCTGCTCGCAGCCCAGCGCTGCGACCTCGACCGCGACGGCCGCGCCGATGTCGTGGGGCTAAGTCGCGATGGCAAAGCCGTGTTCTTGCAGGGGGACGGCGAAGGCAAACTCGCGAACCGGAGCGAACCCTTCGGGCCGGCCATCTCGGGATTGCACAATCTGCGCGCGCTCGCGGTGATGGATGTCAACGGCGACGGCGCACCGGACATTATCGCGTGGTCGCACGAGGGCGTCTCGGTCTTCCTCGGGCAGGACAACGGCAACCGCGCGCTGAAGCTCGCCTTCACCGGCGTCCGCGACAACAACAATGCGGGTTCGGGCCAGAAGAACCTGCGCACGAACACGAGCGGCATCGGCATCAAGTGCCGCACCGTGACGGGGCCGCTGCTCTCGATGGTCGAACTCACCACGCTCTCGACCGGGCCGGGGCAATCGCTCCTGCCCATCGACATCGGCATCGGCCGGCGCTCGGCGACCGACAGCGTCCGGCTGCGCTGGCCCGACTGCGTCGTGCAGGCGGAACTCGCGACCCCGGCCGGCGCGACGGTGACGATCCGCGAGATCAACCGCAAGCCGACGTCGTGCCCGGTGCTGATGACGTGGGACGGCGCGAAGTGGGTCTACGTCACCGACTTCCTCGGGGGCGGCGCGCTCGGCGAATCGGGTTCGGACGGCTCCGTGCGCCCGTCGCGGCCCGAAGAGTCGGTGAAGATCGAAGCGTACCAGCTCGGGTTGAAGAACGGGAAGTACGTGCTGCGCATCGCGGAGCCGATGGACGAGGTGATGTACCTCGATCACCTCCGGCTCGCGGTCGTCGATCATCCGGGCGATGTCGTCGTCTATCCCGACGAGCGCTTCGCCGTCGCCGACCCGCAGCCGACGCAGAAGCTCCTCGCCTTCCGCAAGCGGGTGGAGCCGGTACGTGCGGTCGATCACCGGGGAACCGATCGGACGAAGACGATCCTCGACCGCGATGGCCAGACCGTCTCCGACTTCGCCAAGCGGTCGTGGCTCGGCTTCGCCGAAGAGCATTGGCTCGAGTTCGAGTTCGGCGACCGCCTGAAGGAGCTACCGAAGGGCGCGGCGCTGCACCTGATCCTCGCCGGCTGGACCGACTACCCGTACCCCGAATCGATTCTCGCGGCCGAGCAGGCGGGCGTGCCCATGTTGCCGCCGGTGCTCGAGCGCCGGAAGACCGACGGCACGTGGGAGAAGCTCGCGGACATCGGTTTCCCCGCCGGGCTTCCGAAGGTGATGACCGTGCCGGTCGGCGAATGGATCGACCCAGCATCGACCGGGACGTACCGGCTGCGGACGAACCTGCAAATCCACTGGGATCAGATCGCACTCGGCGCCGCCGAAGAGCCGAGTGGGACCACTGAGCTGCTTCCGTCCCGCGTCGTCCTGTCCCACCCCGGCTGCGTGCAGGAGATCTCGACCGGCGGCCGGCCACCGCAGGCGTACGATCCGCTCCGGTTCGAGTCGGTCGCGGTCACCGATTGGAAGGGGCGCCTCACGAAGCTCGGCGACGTGACGGAGTTGCTCGCGAAGGCCGATGATCGCTTCGCGCTCTGCGGCCCCGGCGACGAGCTCCTCGTCGAGTTCGACCCCGCGGCACTGCCTCCGCTCAAGCCCGGCTTCACGCGTTCGTTCGTGCTGCGTACGCACGGCTACTGCAAGGACACGGCCCCGACGACGCAGACCGGCGGCGATGTGAACCCGCTGCCGTTCCGCGCGATGAAGGCTTACCCCCACCGCGAAGCGGGGCCGGCGACCCTCGCCGACGACCTGCGCCAGTGGCACACCCGCCCCGCCGGCGGGGGGCGCCGGTGAAGGCACTGCGCCGTTGCGTCACCGCTTGTCCTCGGTCGGCTTCTCCTTAGCAAGCGCGCTTTCCATCAGGTTCATGACGAGCGCCTGCTCGAGTTCGCCGGGCTTGAAACCGAACGGCCCGCGGCCGTTCTTGTAGGCCACCTTCCCGTCGGTGTCGATCACGTAGAGCCGGGCCGGCATCCCGCTGTAGGCCGTGCCGGCCGGGTCGGCGATGTCGTCCACCAGCACCTTGATGCCGGGGTCGAACTTCTTGCGGAATTGCTCGCAGACTTCGGTTCGCTCCTCGTTCGTCGTCGGCTGTTTCACCGCGACGCCCATTCGGCCGTTCGAGTCCATCTTCCAGCCGTCGGTCGGGTGCGCCTCGCGGACGTAGACCATCACGAACGTCGCGTGCTCCTTGTGCCGGCGGTAGATCGCTTCGACATCGGGATAGAGGCTGCGGAACGGGCCGCAGGTGAAGTTGCCGAAGACGAGCACGACCGGCTTCGGACCGATGAGCTTCGCGAGCTGCACGGTCTCCTTGCCATCGACCGTCTTGAGTTCGAAGTCGGGCGCGGCCGCGTTCAGCTTCGGCCCTTCGCCCATCGAACCGACTTCGCCGTTGAACAAGCCCTTCACGAGCATCGGCACCGTCGGGGCATCGCCGGGGAAGAAGCCGCCGGGGCCGCGCGGGATCAGCGCCCGCCGCATGTCGTCGGCGGTGAAGGTCTCCTTGCCCGCGGAGACGGCCTTGAAGAACGCTTCGAGTTCCTTCTGGGTCATCTTGCCGTCGCCGCCGGTGTTGAGCCTGCGGAAGATCCGATTGATGGCGCCGGCCTGCATCACGTAAGAGCTGCGGTCGGACCAGTCGAGATCGCCGGGCGTGATGGCGCCGTCGCCATCGCGGTCGAGCAGGTCGAAGAGTTTGGGATCGGCGGCGAGCTTGGCCTTCGGGATGGCGCCGGCCTTCGGATCGACGCCGGCTCTCTTCGCGAGCCAGGCGAAATCGTAGCGGCTCAGGGGCGGGCCGAACCAGCCGTCTTGGCCGGTGAGCTGCGAACCGCGCAGGTTGGCGATGAGCATCTTCACCGCTTCGGGCTGCGAGGCCGGATACTCCTTGTCGAGTCGGTCGGCGTACGCCGTCGCCTCCTTCGGATCGGCGAACTTCTCGGGGGTGATCCCCTCAGGCAGTTTCAAGGGCGGCTCGGCGGCGATGGAGGGAACCCCGAGCGCGGCGACAAGGATGACGAGTGCGGAGGGCAGTTTCACGGGAATCTCCGAGTGGAGGGAGTCCGGAAACTGTACCGCGCCGGGAGTCCGGTTCCACGCCCGATTCGCCTCATCGGTTGTACCTCTGGAAATTGGCGGAGCCGTAGGGTGTGGTCGAGTCGGCGAGACCCACTGCCAGC
>JAYVTJ010000440.1:0-1657 GCA_043774415.1 Fimbriiglobus sp.
TACGAAGAAGCCATCACCACGCGGCGCCGATGACCCGGCCCGCCAGATCGTACCCGTCCGCGGTCGTGATCTTCACCTTCGCGAAGTCGCCGCCGCGGAGGTTCTTCCCCTTCACCCGGACTTCGCAATCGATGTCCGGGCTATCCGCGTAAGTCCGCGCTTTGAAGTGGTTCGCGAACTCCGGATCGGGCCCGTCGATGATGCACTCGAGTTCCTGCCCGACCTTCGCCGCGGCCCAGTCGAACGCCACCCGCTGCTGGACTTCCATGATCCCTGCGACGCGGGCCGCTTTGATCTCCTCGGCCATGTGGCCGTCGAGCTTCTCGGCCGGAGTTCCCGGTTCCAAGCTGTACGGGAAGACCCCGGCGCGCTCGAATTTTTGGTCTTTCACGAACTGCTTCAGCTCCTCGAATTCCGCTTCGGTTTCGCCGGGGAAGCCCGCGATGAACGTCGTGCGAAGCGCCAGATTCGGGATGGCCTTCCGCATCCGGGCGATGAGCTTTTCGGTGGCGCTGCGATCGACCCGGCGGACCATGCGCCTCAGCACGCGGTCGCTGATGTGCTGCAGCGGCATATCCAAGTACGGGATGATCTTCTTCGCATTCCCGAGCGTCTCCAGCAATTCATCGGAGACATGTTCGGGATAGACGTAGAGCACGCGGATCCACTGCAATCCATCGACCTTGTCGAGTTCGCGCAGCAGTTCGGCGAGTCGCACTTTGCCGTAGAGATCCATGCCGTAGTATGTCGTGTCTTGGGCCACGAGGATCAGTTCGCGGACGCCGTCGGCGACGAGTTCGCGCGCCTCGCGGATCACCTCTTCGATCGGCTTCGTGACGTGCTTGCCGCGCATCTGCGGGATGGCGCAGTAGGTGCAGAGCCGGTCGCACCCCTCGGAGATTTTGAGGTAGGCGAAGTGGCGCGGTGTGATGCGCATGCGCGACGTGTCTTCCTGCGCCCGCACCGGCGCCGGCCGGAAGACCGAGCGCTGCTCCTCGCGGCCCTGCACGGCGCGGTCCACGACCGACGCGATCTCCTCGCGGCCGAAGACGCCGACAATCTGATCGACCCCGGGCACTTCCTTCAGCAGCATGTCGCCGTTGCGTTCCGCGAGGCAACCCGCGACCACGACCGAACCGATGCGGCCGGCCTTCTTCAGCGCCAGCATTTCGCGGATGACGCCGAGCGATTCCTGCCGGGCCGGTTCGATGAAGCCGCAGGTGTTGATGACGACGACATCGGCGCCGTCGGTGTCGGACTGGAACGCGTAGCCGTCCTGGGCGAGTTTGCCGAGCATGCGCTCGGAATCGACGAGGTTCTTGGGGCACCCGAGGCTGATGAAGGCGTAACTCCCCTTCACGGCGACGGGCGCGGCGATCTCCGGAGCGGCGGCGGTGAGCGGGAGGGATTTGGACTTGAGCGGAGTGGCCATGCGGTGCCGTCGGGAAGCGCGGACAAATGGGAGTTTCAAAAGGTATTCTAGGGTGGTCGGGGAGGGGTTCAAGGCGGGAGGGTGCGGACTGCCATCTGATGTCTGCAGTCTGATTCTCAAACATTGCTCCTCTGTGATTGAGAGTCCGCGATCGGACCGTTGCTGACAGTCAGGAAACGAATGGCAGTATCCTTTCTTCGCCCCAACGGGGCCGACGGACTTAGC
>JAYVTJ010000441.1:0-3222 GCA_043774415.1 Fimbriiglobus sp.
CGAGTCGAGACGCTGGAAGATCGCACGGTCCCCACGGCCTCCGCCATCGGAGCGCTCTGGGCCAATCCGTCGGCCATCACCGTCAGCTTCGCTCCCGATCAGACCGATGTCGCGGGGGCGACGGCCACGACCGTCGTGAAGCTCGATCCCTTGAAGCCGGCGTACGTCCGCGGAGAAATCACGAAGGCGGGCGAAGTCGATACTTACACCTTCACCGTGCCGGCCAAGGCCAGCAGCAGCAGCGCGGATCAGACCGGCGACAACGAAGATACGACCGGCCTCGTCGTGACCCTCCGCACGGCCGGGATCAGCCTCTTCCAGGGCAAGGTGAGCGTGTATGGATCC
This sequence comes from Fimbriiglobus sp., assembly GCA_043774415.1. GTDB lineage: Bacteria > Planctomycetota > Planctomycetia > Gemmatales > Gemmataceae > JALHQU01. Next base: position 346 of record JAYVTJ010000441.1, read on the forward strand.
GATGGCAAATTGGTGGCGTCGGCCACCGCGACAGACCCGGTCAAGGGGACAGTTGAACATCAACATCCTGAAGCCGAAGACCGGCGCGACTTACACGATCAAGGTGCAGGGAGCATCGGCGGACGCCTTCGGGGTCGGCGACTACTTCGTCACGGCGCAGGCCGTGGGTCCGCAGGCCGCCGCGCTGCCGGTCGCCCCGGCCCCGGCCCCCGCCGCGACAGTCACGGGCAATTCGTCGCTGGCCAGCCCGGCTGTACTCGCGGCGAATTCGATCGCCGCCGACGGCCGGATGACGAACTACTCCGCCGTGTCGGGCCTGAGCTTCGCCGGGGAAACCGACCACTACTTGGTGACGGCACCACCGCTCACAGCCGGGGCGACCGCAGCGCCGACGATGCTCATCCGCGTGACGGGGCTCGATGCGACCGCGCTGGCGGGCCGCGTCCAAGTATACTCGGGCACCGGGGCGAGCCAGGCACCGGTGGCGTTCCAAGTTCTTGTGAATGCCAACGGACTCCTCTCGATCCAAATCCCGAATGCGGTGCCGGGCGCCGAGTACACCGTGGCGCTGTCGGCGAGTGCGGGAAGCGTCAAAGCCACCGGGAACTACCGCCTGAAGGCGACCGCGTTCTCGACCTCGTACAGCGCGTTCATCCAGATCGTCACCGATCCCATCGGGATGTAACTGCCCCCGGCCGACACGACCACGACCACGACGGCGACCACTACGGCTACCCCAGCGACCACGATGACGACGACTCCGGTTCCGACCACGACCACCGCGCCGCCGACCACCATCGTTTACACGACGACGGGCGTTGTCGTCCCGCCCCTCGTGAGCTACCCGTTCTTCTTTTGATCTTTCCGACAGCCCGAGAATCGTTTCACGATGTTCCGTCGGATCCGCCCGATCCCGGAGCGATCGGAGCCTCACGGCGACCGAGCGGCCGGAACCGATACGCCCACCACGCCCCCGCTCCGAGGACGAGCGCGCCGACGTACGCGTCGAATATTGGATCCCACTGCGCGCGGCCGACGTAGCCCTGCCGCTCGCGCCAGTCGGAGAACTGACCGGCGAACGATTGCGACGCCATCGCGCCGATGACGCCCACGCCGTTCATCAGTCCGCTCAGCGCGCCGATGTGCCGGCCGCACTGCGGAATGGCGACCGACCACCAGATCGGCAACGTGATGTGCATCGCGCAGAAGGATGCGCCCCAGAACCCGGCCAGCGCGAACGGGTCATCGCAGCGGATGCCGCAGTACAGACACGCGGCGGCGACGAGGTAGCAACCCGCATTCAAGTAGCGCTTCGCCCGCAGCGGATCGGCCGTGCGGCGCGGGATGGCGTCCGCGAGCCAACCGCCCAAGAGCATCCCGATGGCCGACCCCGCGAGCACGATGGAGGCGAGCGTGCCGGCGCGGAGGTTATCGATGCCGCGCGCGGCCGTGAGGTACTTGGGAAACCACGAATAGAAGAAGTAGGTGTAGAACGAGCCGAGCACCATGATCGAGCCGAGGACAAGGATGCCCCTGTTCGTCAGCACATCGCGCCACGGCACCGGTCCCGGTTCGACGAGTGGCGGAAGCGGAGCATCGTCTCGGATCAGGTTCAATTCGGCCATATTCACACTCGGATGATCGGCGGGGTCGTCGCGGAACCAGCGCCAAAATCCGATGGCCCAGACCAACCCCAGCAGCCCGAAGACCGCGAACGACCCGCGCCAGCCGACGGCTTCGATCAGCGCGGCCGCGGCCGTAGGTGCCGCGACCGCTCCCAATTGCGCGGCTGCGAGGATGGCCCCCTGCGCGCGGCCGCGCTCGCGGAACGGATACCACCGGGCGATCACGCGGGCGATGTTCGGGAACGCCCCCGCTTCCCCGGCGCCGAAGGCGAATCGCACGAGCACCAGCGTGAAGAACCCCGAGCAGGCCCCCGTGAGCGCGGTGAAGACCGACCACCAAATCACGATGCGCGTGAGTACGGAACGCGATCCGAGCCGGTCGCCGAGCCGACCCGAAGGGATCTCGAACAGCCCGTACGCCAGCGCGAAGGCCATCATCACATAGCTGATCTCGGAGTTGGAGAGTCCGAGTTCGCGCTGGATCGGAGCGACCGCCTGCGCCATGCAGATGCGGTCGAGGTAGAGGATCGCGGAGAGTCCGCAGAGCCAGAAGGCGAGCGTGAACCGCGTCCGCGTCGGGGGAGGTGGAGTCAACCCGTGATTTCCTTCACGACGCGCCCGTGCACGTCGGTCAATCGGAAGTCGCGGCCGGCGTAGCGATACGTCAGTTTCTCGTGATCGAACCCTAGCAAGTGCAACATCGTCGCGTGCAGGTCGTGGACGTGGACCCTGTTCTCCTCGGCTTTGAAGCCGAACTCGTCGGTGGCGCCGACGACGGTGCCGCCCTTGGCCCCTCCCCCGGCGAGCCAGCAGGTGAAGCCGTAGTGGTTGTGATCCCGCCCGTTGAGCGCGGGCAACTCGGCCACGGGGGTGCGGCCGAACTCGCCGCCCCACTGCACGAGTGTGTTCTCGAATAGCCCGACCCGCTTGAGGTCGCTCAAGAATGCGGCGATCGGCTTGTCCCACTCCGCTGCGAGTTTCTTGTGCTCACCTGCGAGGTTATCGTGGTTGTCCCAGGGCTGCCCGGCCCCGCTCCACAATTGAACGAAGCGGACGCCGCGCTCGATGAGCCGACGCGTGTAGAGCAGTTGCCGGCCGTGGATCGTGTCGCCGTAGAGTTCGCGGGTCGCTTTCGTTTCCTTCGTGAGGTCGAACGCATCGGTCGCTTCGGTCTGCATGCGGAAGGCGAGTTCGTACGTCCGCAGCCGCGCTTCGAGTTGGGCATCGGCCTGCCGGGCGGCGAGGTGTTCTT
>JAYVTJ010000442.1:0-3442 GCA_043774415.1 Fimbriiglobus sp.
GCGTTTCCGCTGCTGCTCTTCTTGCTGCTCTTCTTGCTGCTCTTCCTCTTCCCCTTCGACCATGTTCAGCGCGTCTTCGACATCGGTGCCCTCGATGTGCGCATAGGCTTCGACGGCCAAGTGCCACATGAACTTCTTGCGGCTATCCCGCGCCCCGTCGAAGCGGAACTTCTCAGGGCCAGACCAACCCATGAGCTTGTAAAAGCGGCCGGCAAGTTCGTTGCACGAATCCACGATTTCGCGGTCGGTCTTCGGCTCAACTCGCTTCTTCCGTGCCATCGGGGTTCATCCTTCGCGTGCGGGTCGGGGGAATCGGGCGGGGGCGTTTGCGGGGAGGGCGGGTTCAGGGGGTGGTGGCGCGGGCGATAAGGTGACGAGCTTCCCGTACTTGTTCGCATTCGGCGTGCTGGCAGATCTTCACCCCGAACTCGCCGGGTTTGCAGCAGTCCAGAAAAAGCACGCATTGCTCCGCGAATTTAAGCAGTTCGGGCGCGAGCGCGATCAGTCGCACATCCGCGGCCGTCGCCGCAATCTCTTCCGGCTCGTTGCTGTGGCAGATCGTAACCGCCACGGTGAAGCGACGATCAGGCTTGGGGGTGGGCGCAGTGATCGACCACCGATGGCCCGGATTCCGGGGGTTCGAGTCTTCCGCAGCCCACGGGCCGGGCGTGTGTTTCGCGTCGCTCATCGGGGTCGATCCTCAAAGGGGGAAGGGGTCGGGGTCAATCACGCGCCCAGCCGCACCCGGCGGCTGAGCAGTTCGAGGGTTGCCGCTGCGACCATGCCGACGAGAGCCGCGATGATGGCGAGGTCGGTGATCGTGTCGATGAGGTGCAGGTCCATTGCCGTTCTCCGGTTCGAGCTCGGTTCAGTAGGGCAGCAGCGCCAACACTTCGGGCGGGAGATCACGGAGTTCCCGCGTCTCGGGGTCTTCGGCGTCGTCCCACACCGGGTAGTCGTCGAAGAGCCGGTCGTCGCGGTCGAGTTCGCTGATGATCCTGAGAAAAGCAGCTTCGTTGTGGCAGTCCATGAGCGTGATCCTGAGAGGGGTTGAGGGTTCAGATCGAACGCAGCCGGGCACACTGCCGGGCCACGTCCACGATGTTTTCACGGGACAGAGTCAGCGAGCCGTCGTGCCGTCGCATCCACCGGGGAGCCTTCGGGAGAGTCGCCGCATGTTTCGCGCAGACGGTGCCGTATCGCTGAACGCAGATCGGAGTGCCGGCGTCGTCCGTCACTTGAAGCTCGATGGTCAGTTGCAGGTTGGGTTTTCCGCAGCAGTCGCATGTCCGGTGATCGCTGGTGCCGATGATGCGATACTGCATGACTTGCTCCGTTGCTTCTGGACTTCTCTGCGTTGGCCTTGTAAGATCAATAATAACGCACCTTATTAAGCTGTCAATAGGGCGGGTTATTATTTTCCGAGAACGGTGCAAATTGCCTGACAAATTGGCTAAATTGGCAGTTGAAATTCGCAGGCTTCGCAAACTCGCGGGCCTCTCCCAAGACGAGTTGGCGAAGGCTGTCGGCAGAACTCAGGGGCTAATTACCCAACTTGAAACTGGTAGGACCGCTTTCAAGATCGCGTCCGCTATAGCGCCGCTGATGGCAACCGCCCTCGGCGTGCCCCTCTCTCACTGGGCGCCGTTCACGAGCGACGGACACTTACTCGCCCCGAAGCTCGTCCCGATCGAACTGAAGCCGGTGAAGGTGAAGCGCGAGGAGACGGAAGAAGCCCCGTTCCTGGGGACGGTTGCGGCCGGGCCTTTCGACCGCGCGCGGGAAGCCGGCCGTGGCGAGACGAAGTCCGTCCGACCGGGCCTACCGGCCGATTGCTTCGTACTCCAAGTGACGGGCGATTCGGTCGCCGGCTTCGGCATCAGCGACGGGGACTACATCATCGTTCAGCCGGCGGACACGCCGGTTCCCGGTCGGCTCATGGTCGCGCGCGGGCCGGATGGGTTCACGCTGAAGGGATGCTCCGACGAGCGGCTTTGGTCGTATTGGCTCAAGGACGGGAAAGCGGTCGAGATCCCGGTTCCCTACGGGGAAGAGGTCGCCGTGGTCGGCCTGGTTATTGAGAAGTTCGGCGCCGTCGGGTGCCGCGCCTCGACGACCAAACCGAAGCCCAAGGCCAAGCCGAAAGCGAAACCCACACAGAAGCCGAAGCCCAAGAAGAAGTGACTACCGGAGCTTGCAGTAGCGCGAGCAGACGGCGCGGAGTTCCGGGTAGTTCGTCGCGTCCATGCCTTCGGCCACGAGGGAATCGATGATCCTCTGCTCGACGGCCTCGCTCCACTCGTCGGCGGCCTGAAGCGCTGCAACGCACAGTCGAAGGATCGCCAGTTGGTTCCGTTCGCCGCGGAGTCGGACGGCCGGGCGGTTGGCGACGCTCACGCGGAGCATGGAGAGAATCCGGCAGGGTGGTCGAGGTGGCTCCTGCCGATGTCGGGACTTTACCCGAGTCTGCCGGGACTACAGGCTCAGTTGCGGGAAAATCGGCGGAATGTCAACCGACGTGGAAAAGGGACGGGGCGTCGTGTCTAACAACGGGCAATTTCGCAGTCACACGAAAGGTACCCCCGAATGACACCCCTTAACTCGCCCTGTACCCCCGAATTCCAGTCACAAACCGACACTTCCGAACACTCGCCATTGACCCCGAATTCTATATAAAGCCTTGAAATAAAGGGGAAGCCGTCGATCTCCCGCTGCATTCGCATTGCAGAGGCCAGGGGTTCAACTCCCCTTCGCTCCACAGGTCGGCGCGGACGGCCGGGAACAGTCCCGGCCGTCCGGCGTTTCCCGGCCCGCTATAATTCCCCTACCATGAAGATTCTGACGTACCCCCACCCCGCGCTGCGGGCCAAGTGCAAACCGCTGACGGGCCTCGACGAAGCCGTGCGGACGACCGCCCAGCAGATGCTCGCCCTCATGTACCGGCACGAAGGTCTCGGCCTCGCCGCGCCGCAGGTCGGCCTCGATTTCCAAATGATCGTCATCAATTTCGACGGCGATCCCCTCGCCGCGCAAGCCGAAGTCGTGGCGATCAACCCGGTCGTGATCGAATCCAAAGGGATCGTGAAGGACCGCGAGGGCTGCCTCAGTTTCCCCGGGTTGTACCAAGACATCCGCCGGGCGAAAACGGTGAAGGTGCAGTATTACACCCTTGATGGCCAGTTGCACGAGATGCTGTGCTCCGATCTCGCGGCCCGCATCTGGCAACACGAAATTGACCACCTCAACGGCGGGTTGTTCATCGATAAAATGGGCCCGCTCGCCCGCATGGGCAGCAAGCGCACCCTCGAAGGATTCATCGCCGATTTCGCCGAAGATGTGAAGAAGGGGACGATCCCTCCGGGCACGGAACCGAAACTGTAAGGACCCGCCCTTGCGAATCGTCATGATGGGCACCGGCACCTTCGCCGAACCGACCTTCCAA
>JAYVTJ010000443.1:0-4491 GCA_043774415.1 Fimbriiglobus sp.
CCATTCCCAACCCCGCGAACGCGAGCCAGAGCAGCGCGACGGAGCGCGGATGGCGCACGAACTTCCAAGCGAGCACGGACGCGACGGCGATGCTCAATCCCGCGACGACGGAGCCGGTGGCAAAGCGGTCGATGAGGATGCCGAGGGTGGCGGCAAGGGCGACGGGGACGAGCGGAGCGGCGGCGAACTCTTCCCACGGCGGCGGTCGGGCGGGGATCGGGAGGACTTCGGCGGTGGCCATCACCGCGTCCAATCTTCGACGGGGAGGTTCGGTACGCGGCCGAAGTCGGAGACATTGCGGGTGACGACGGTCATACTGCGGGACAGCGCGATGGACGCGATGCGGAGATCGAGGGTTCCGATGCGGATTTTCTGCGGCTTGAGCGAATCGTAGACGGCGAGTGCCGCACCGTCGAAATTGACGACAGGAAACATCCGGTACTGATCGATGATCCCGACCTGCAATTCGTAACCGCGCAGGAGTTGGGCCGGCTTCTTCGCCGAGCCGATCTTGTTGTGCGCACCTCGGACTTGCTCGTGGAAGCTCACAGCCGAAACGGTGATTTCGTCCCCGGGATGCGTGTTCAAATTGAGGACGAACGCAGCGTAGGCTGGGCCAGTTCGGTACTCGAAGAGAGTGATGTGATCCGTGTCCAGCAGATAAATCACTTCCAATGCTCCGGCTCGGGAATCGGGTCGCCGGGCATCCAGTCGGCGGGAGGCCAATCGCCAGTCTGGCGGAAGTATTTGGCGCGGGCCTCGGAATCGGCGCGTTCGGCGGGGTCTTCCTGCGGCAGCGGCGGCGGAAGATTTTCCCACCACCGCGAACGGGGATCGGGCGAGTTGGGCGACAATCCAAGCCGCGCGCGGATCTCGGCCAGCTCGGCCCCTTTGTCTATTACTCCCGTTCCGCTTTCATTCCTCGTCATGGCGACCCTCTTTGCTGAACCCACTCCCGTTCAATGATTCGTCAAGTGTTCGGCATAAGCTCAATCCATCCACGGTGGCCCAGCGTTTATCATACGGTTCCAAGTACACTTCTCGCATCGACTCCGATGTGAAGAACCCGCCGAACTCGGTAAGGAATTCGGGAATGTTGTGGATCGCATCCATTAAGTCGTGCAGCTGATCGTCCGACAATCGATCGGCACCGAAAGACTTGGCGCGAACATAGAGGCTCACCTCGCGGATCAGATCGAGGTACGCACGCAGAATCGGTTCGGGTGCGATCGCCATCGTATCACCCCTTCGCCAATTCCTCATCCACCAACCGCCGTACCGCATCGTTCGGCACCCCCTTGTTCACCTTCATCACCGCTCCCACAATCGCCATCTTCGCGGCGTCCTTCCCGGCTTTAAAATCCGCCACCGCACGCGGATTCTTGCCGATGGCCTCGACCACCGCCGCACGCAGGGTGCCTTCGTCGAAGGTCGCCGGCTTGATCCCCGTCTTTTCCATCGCCGCGTCGAGCGTCGCTTCGTTTTCCAGCATGTGCTTGAAGAGATCGACGCGGTCCTGCTTGTTCAGCGCGGCTGTCCGCTTCACGAAGTCGGCGTAGCCGGGGGCGTTCACCGGGAACGCGCCGATCTCCTCGTTGCGTTCGGTCAGCGCCGGGTAGATGAGGTCGCTGATGCGGTTCGCGGCGGCTTTGCCATCGCCGAGGATCGCGGCGACTTCCTCGAAGTACCCCACCATCGCCCGGCCCTTGGCCACGAGTACGCCGGCGTCGTACTGGCTCAGGCCGTACTGCGCTTCGAGCCGGCGGCGCTGGGCCTGCGGCAGTTCGCCCATCTCGGCCTTCACGCGCTCCAACTGCTCCGCACTCACGATCACGGGCACCAAGTCCGGTTCCGGGAAGTAGCGGTAATCCGCCGCCTCTTCCTTGTGGCGCTGCACTTCGGTTCTGCCGCGGGCGTCGTCCCAGCCGGCCGTCGTCTTCAGCAACTTGCCGATGCGGTAGCCGTCCGGATCTTTCTGGAACGTCTCGTACTGCCGGACGACTTCGTAGCCGATGGCCCGGCCGATGCTGCGGAAGCTGTTCAGGTTCTTGATCTCGACGAGCGGCGTCGCGGCGTAGCCCTTCGGTTCGCCCGCCATCGGCACGTGGATGTTCACGTTGGCGTCGCAGCGCAGGCTCCCCTCCTGCATTTCGCAATCGCTCACGCCGAGTTCACGGAGCATGAGGCGGAGTTCTTCGAGGTAGGCGAGCGCCTCCTCGGGGGTGTTCATGTCCGGGTGCGACACGATCTCGAGCAGCGGGGTGCCGGTGCGGTTGAGATCGACGCGGGTGTCGCCGCCGCGACCCGATTCGTCGTGGATGTTCTTGCCGGCGTCTTCTTCCAAGTGCGCCCGGATAATACCGATGCGCTTCGCGGTGAAGCCCTTCTTCGGATCGGGATGCACGTTGATGTCTAGGTGCCCGTCGTGGCTGAAGGGGAGATCGTACTGGCTGATCTGGAAGTTCTTCGGCAGGTCGGGGTAGTAGTAGTTCTTGCGGTCCCACTTTGTGAAGCCGGGCGGCAGACCGGGGTGCGAGGCGATCTGGCAGTTCAGCGCCAGCGCCGCCTTCAGGCTGAGGTCGAAGGCGAGCCGGTTCATCACGGGGAGCGCCCCCGGCAGCCCGAGGCAGACGGGGCAGGTCGCGGTGTTGGGCGCCTGACCGAACTTGTTCAGGCAGCCGCAGAAGAGCTTGGTCTTCGTGAGCAGTTGGACGTGGACTTCGAGGCCCACGACGATTTTGTACGGCAACTCGGCCATGATTCCGGCTCACACGCGGGGCGAAACAACAGATGGGTGAATTGTAGAGGGGTACTGGGGAAAGGGCATTCCTAGCGGAGTTCGCAAATTGTTGGTGCTTGCCGCCGGCCGATTCCGCATGGATCATAGCGAGTAGCGAATCGACCGGAGGCCGCGCCGATGTCCGACGAATCCCTTTTTACCAATGCCTTGGCCATCGTTGACCCGCCGGCGCGGGCCGCGTTCCTCGCCGGCGCTTGCCGCGGCGATGTCGAACTGCGGCGCCGTATCGACGCGCTGATCGCCGCGAACGAGTCGGACGATTCCTTTCTGAACCGTCCCGCCGGGGCCGACTTCGCCCCCACCGCCGATGCGCCGGCCGGCACCGCCACCTACGATCCGACCGACACGCGCTCGCATGCCGAACCGGTCGGCGAAGCGGGGCAGGTGATCGCGGGGAAGTACAAGCTGATCGAAGCCATCGGTGAAGGGGGCATGGGCACCGTCTGGATGGCCCAGCAGACGGAACCGGTCAAGCGCGCCGTCGCCGTGAAGCTCATCAAGGAGGGCATGGACTCGAAGGCCGTGCTCGCGCGCTTCGAGGCGGAGCGGCAGGCGCTGGCGATGATGGACCATCCGAACATCGCCAAAATCCTCGACGGCGGGCTCCACGACGGCCGGCCCTACTTCGTGATGGAACTCGTGAAGGGCATCCCGATCACGCAGTTCTGCGACGCCCGCAAGCTCACGCCGAACGCCCGCCTCGCGCTCTTTATCCAGGTGTGCAACGCCATCCAGCACGCCCACCAGAAGGGGATCATCCACCGCGACATCAAGCCCTCGAACGTGCTGATCGCGCTCTATGATGACCGGCCGGTGCCGAAGGTGATCGACTTCGGCGTCGCCAAAGCGACCGGGGCGCAGCTCACCGATCGCACGCTGATGACCGGCTTCGGCGCGGTCGTCGGCACGCCCGAGTACATGAGTCCGGAGCAGGCGAGCTTCAACCAGATGGACGTGGACACCCGCAGCGACATCTACGCCCTCGGCGTGCTGCTCTACGAACTGCTGACGGGCAGCACGCCCGTGGACCGCAAGACCCTCGGCAAGGCGGCGCTGCTAGAGATCCTGCGGATCGTCCGCGAAGTGGAAGCGCCGCGCCCGAGCGCCAAGCTGAGCACGAGCCAGGCGCTGGCGAGCATCTCGGCAAACCGGGGGATCGAGCCGAAGAAGCTGACGGGGCTGATGCGCAACGAGTTGGATTGGATCGTGATGAAGGCGCTGGAGAAGGATCGGGCGCGGCGGTACGACACGGCCAACGGCTTCGCGGCCGATGTGCAGCGGTATCTGGCGGGCGAAGCGGTGCAGGCCGTGCCGCCGAGTGCGGCGTACCGGTTGCGCAAAGCGTATCGGAAGAACCGGGCGGCGGTACTGGGAGCGGGTTTGGTGGCGCTGGCGCTCTGTCTCGGGATCGCCGGAACCACTTGGGGGTTGCTACGCGCCGAGCGAGAAACGGGGCGCGTCCGAGACGAGCAGGCGAAGACTAAGGAAGCACTGGAGTTGGCCGAGCGGAATCGCGAAGATGCGGAACTGACCCTCGTGAGGGGATGGCTGCGGGACATCAGCATCAAATCGCGCGATAGCTCGGATAAGGGACTGAACGCGGAGTTGGATCGCGCCGTATGGAACGCGCTTCTCAGCGTTTCCCGCCAGGAATCGGATCGCGTCAAGCTACTGTTCCTCAAAGAAGGCTT
>JAYVTJ010000444.1:0-4250 GCA_043774415.1 Fimbriiglobus sp.
ACATCGACGCCGTGGCGGATGAGGCTCTCGACGAGGATGTCCGCCCCGCTCATTTCGACGGCGGGATTCTTCTGGTTCGGCTTGCTCGACTCACCCATAGCATCCCGCCCTTTTCGCATGGTCCGGCTGGAGAGAACGGGCGCGGAAGCGCCCAAGATTATGATACGGGAAGGGGTCGGGCGCAGGAAGGGCGCCGGTACGCTATCACTTCCTGCTCAATCTCGTCAGCGCCGCGGTCGCTTCGCTCGGGTAATCGCCGCCGAACTCCCCGGCCGCGAGCTTCTCCAGCAGCGCTTTCGACTCCTTCGTCTTGGCCCGTTCGAGCAAGCGCACGATGCGCGCGGCAGGACATCGCTCGGACTGTAACTGAGCTTCTTGAGGATCGCCTTCGCGCGGAACTGCGTCTCGGCGTCGTCGCCCGATTCGAGCGCCGCCCTGAGAATCGGGATCGCGGATTCGCCGATCTTCACGAGTTCGACGTCCGCCGCGATGCGAGCCTCGAAATCCTCGCTGTTCAGCGCGGCGATGAGCGTCCGGACGCGGGTCAGCTTCGCCGCATCGACCTTCTTTTGCGGCAGATTCTTCCCGATGAACTCGACCTGATCGCCCGCCACGGGGATGAAGGTGCGGAAGGCGATGCTCGCCTTCGTGCGGTCATCGCCGATCAGGTCGGCCCACGCCTCGTCGCGGGCCGTGCCGCTCAGCGCGATCTTCGCCTTCGCTTTCCCGAGGGCCAGATCGGTGGCCACGTCGAGGTCGGCGATGCTGCGGCCCAGGATGACCTGATCGAAGCGCGAGGTGCCGGCGCCGGCCGAAGAGAAGAGGATGCCCGTGAGGCCGAAGGCGCCGAAATCCTTGTAGATGTCGCGAGTGACGACAGTCCATTCCACCGGGGCCTTCTCCGCGATCTTCACGCCCTGCGCGCCGAGGCCGTACTCGCCGGCTGCGTAGCGCTTGCCGCTCCAACTATTGTCGTTGGCGAACCCGAGGAGCACGGAACCGCCGCCTTCTTTCTTCCACGCGAACCGGATGAAGCGGAACTCATTCGCGCCCGTCGGCTTCTCGACGATTTTGAAGCCCCACCCCTTCAGAGTCCCGATGTGCCGCTCCTGGCCGGTCTGTTTCAGCGATTCCAATCCGGTGTAAACATCGCCGCGCTCGACCTTCAAGTCGGCCTGATCCGCCGTGCCCGCGATGGCTTCAATGATAGTCGCGACGTTCTCGTCGAGGAGTTCGACGACGGGATCGTCGCTCTTGGGGCCGGGCTTTGCGACCGGCGCAGGGGTCGGCGCCTTCGGCACCACCGGAGCTTCTTCCCGCTGCATCGGCGTCAGCAGACTGAGGGTCAACGCGATCGCGAGCATCGGCGATTCTCCGGTCGGGCGCTGGCGGTCGAATTTACCCGACGGAACCGAGCGCGGCGAGCTTTTGCGAGGTGCGAAATTGCCCAGACCGCGTGACCGGCACCGGCGGGACAATCTTCTCCGGGAAACGGGCGAGCTCGATTGAAGTCCGCGCAAGCCGGCCCTACCGTTCAGCGTCCGTCCTTCGAATCGACCGCCCTATTCGGATCCACCCGGAGCCTCCCGTGTTCAAACGCATCGCCCTCGCCCTGCTGGCCTCCGCCGCGCTCTTCGCGACCGTCGGCTGCCGCCACAACCGCTGCTCCAGCTCCCACGAGTCGAAAGCGGATTGCCCGCGCGATTTTTAATCCCGACTCTCACGAAGCGGAGGGGTCAGCTCCGAAGATGTTCGCACCGACCCTTGGACAAAGCCCGGCGGTCGCCGATGATCGGCCGCACGCGGTTCTTCCGGTAGCCCGACACTCCGTAGTTCCACATCGCCGGCACGTTCTCGATGTAGCCTCGTGCCGACGACGAGCCATTCCTTCCCAGGCGTTGAATCACATCTCGTCTGCGGCCGACGGTGGACCGTTCGCCGCGGAGCGCTGCGCACAGTTCGGCCATATCCGCGGAGAGCGTTGGAGCGGGGCGCGCAGTCGGTCTTCCGGTTCGCCGGTCGCGGAGGGGTTCGAGAGTTTGGTCTTGGCTTCGACGTCGAATCGGGCGAGGGCGGACGTGCTCAGTGGAAATCGGACCGGCGACGGCGGCGCTGCTTCCGCAGGGGCGGGAAGAGCTGGCCGCCGATCCAGCCGGTGACGGTGCCGACGCCCGCCATGAAGAGGCCGACGGCCGCGCCGCTCTGGAAGGCCGTGTCGCGGGCGCCGGATTTGTCGAGGAGGAATTCGAGGGCGGGGAGGCTATCGGGAGGCTGCTGCGTGTAAGCGGCGCCGACGGAGATCGCGGCGACCGCCCCGGTGATGACTCCGTGTCGCAGCCCCCGGCCCGTGCCGGCCCCGGCGATGAGTCCGCCGAGGACGAGGCCGAAGAGCGCGATCTGGAAATCGACCGCCGGCGCGGCCGACGGCCCGCCGAGGTGGATCAGCCCGGACGGGAGCTTCTTGAGCAGGATGCGGGCGCCGTCGGCGGAGATGACCGCGAAGAGGACGACCAGCGAGGAGACGAGGATCCGCCCCCAGCACATCGGCCGGCGGAGCTTCGGCCCGTTCTGATTCACCACGAGTTTCAGCAGCGAGCTGCCGCGCGGCGAGTCGATCTCGGGGAGTTCCACGATGGGGGGCCAGACCCGGCCGCCGACGAGCGCACAGCAGCCCGCCGCCGAGACGATCAGGATCATCAGCCCGATGTTCAGGGCGTCGAGCTGCAGGATCGGATAGGAATCGACGACGAGCCAGCCGAAGCCCGCGATGAGCCCGACGGTCGCCCCGCCGCTGAACCCCTGGCTGCGCCCGGCTCCGGCGAAGAGTCCACCGGCCATCGCCGCAGCGAAGCGGAGGAAGTACCCGGCGAGGTAGCCTTCGATGGAGATCGATTCGTCGAAGATGCCGAGGGCCGCGAGCCACTCGCGCAGGGCCAAGTGCAAACCGAGGGCCAGGGCGGTGCCGACGAGGACGCGGCCGGTGAACGTGGTCGAAAGCGGCTTGGGCGGAAGCTCGGCCATTTTGGAGAGGGCATCGGCCGCCTCGGCGGGCGCGAGGAGTCGGCTGCTGCAGCGCGGGCAGCGGCCCGCGGCGGGGAATTGCGTCTGGCACGTCGAGCAGAACAGGTACATCCGCCACCCTTCCCGGTACGCGTAGCACCCCAAGCGTAGGACACATTCGGCCGGCGTGCGGAAGTCGTACAATCCCCGCATGAAATTCGCCCGGAGGAACCGCCGATGATTCAGGATGAACCGATCGACCCCATCGCGGCGTTGAAGGAGCAGGGCGTCAATCTGCCGAGCGATATTCCGACGGGTGTGGCCCACGAAATCCTCCGCGTCGTCTCGCTCCTCTGGCTCGATGGGAAAGTCATTCCCCGCTCGGAATTCCGCATCGACCCCTTCGATGAAGGCCTGCTTTTCGGCAAGGGCATCTGGGAATCGACGCGGACCTTCGACGGCGTCCCGTGGCTCTGGGACGCGCACCTCGACCGCCTCAAGCATACGGCGACCGAACTCGGGATCGCCGTGCAGCCGGAGCGGTTGCCTTCGACCGCACAGGTGACCGAGTTCGCGAAGTCGCTGACGAACATGGATGCGGTGATCCGGCTCAACGTCACGGCCGGGGTGACGGGGAAGCCGGGGATCGTCTGGATGACCGCCTCCGCGCTGCCGGCACCGTTCCGGTCGGTGACGCTGCAAACCGTGGCCAGTCCGGTGCCGAAGGATCAGCCCTACTTGGTCTGGAAGACGTTCCAGTACGCCACGCGGCTGCGCGTCGGGCAGTCGGTCCGCGCGGCCGGGTTCGACACGGCGCTGCTGATCGACAACGAAGGGAACCTCTTGGAAGCATCGCACGCCAACATCTTCGTGCGGTTGCCGAGCGGCTGGGTCACGCCGAGTTTGAACGGGGCCTTCCTGCCGGGGACGCTGCGCGGCCATGTGCTGAAGAACGCCCCGCTGCCGATGCGCGAGGAAAAAGTGTCGGTCACGAAGCTGAGCGACTGCTTGGAAGTGTTCGTGACGAACAGCAACGCCGGCATCGTCCCGGTGACGCAGATCGACAGTCGGAAGTACGCGATCGGCGCCGAGACGAAGAAGCTGATCGAATGGCTGGAAACCGCAGGGCTTTAAACGCAGAGAGAAGAAGAGATTCACCGCAGAGAAAGAAGAGGACGCGGAGAAGATCAAAACATGTGAGTCGAATATCGAAGACATGCTCCGACCCATTGATCCCATTGGTTTCCTGT
>JAYVTJ010000445.1:0-9264 GCA_043774415.1 Fimbriiglobus sp.
GCCCTGGGGGAAACTCGGCGGCTCGCGGACGCGGCACTCGAACGAAAAGCAGGCTCGCCGGATGGCCGACGACACCACTCCCGTGGCCGCGCTCAAGGAAGCGATCCGTCGCTTCGCCGAAGCCCGCGGTTGGGAACCGTACCACAGCCCGAAGAACCTCGTCATGGCGCTGGCCAGCGAGGTCGGCGAGCTGTGCGATCTGTTCCGCTGGCTGACGCCGGAAGAGTCGCGGATCGCCGCGGACGATCCGGCGCTGCGGATGGCCATCGCCGACGAACTCGCCGATGTCGCGAACATCGTGCTGCTGCTCAGCCTGCATACGGGGCTGGACCTCAGCGAGGCGATCGCCGCGAAGCTGCTGAAGAACGCGATCAAATACCCGGCGCCGCCGGCTGCGACCTGACGAAGTTCCGATTCCGCGCTGGGGGGACCGTGCGATGCGAACCCGTTTGAAACTCGGCCTGAAGATCGCGGGGGCCGTGACCCTGCTCACGGCGTCCGTCGCCGTGCCGGTGATCGCCCAGACGCCGCAGTACTACGCGCCGACGGTGTCGCCGGCACCGTCGGGCACGATGGCGCCGCAGAATGTCCGCCCCGGTTACGGGGTGAACACGACTCCTGCCGCACCGCAGCCTCAGCCCGGTATCGTCCCGGTCGCGGCGAACAAGCCGCGGCTGACTCAGCCGGTCGTCGCCGGTTCGGACGGCGTCCGCACGGCGTCGGCCACCGACTTCGATATCACCCGGCCCGAACTGCCGAAGCTGCCCATCGCGGGTGGCCCCGGCGCCCCGGCCGCTCCGTTCTTCCCGCCGCCGCCCGCCGTCACCGCCGAACCGCTGCCGGTGCCGGCGCTGCCCGGTGCGCTCCCGGACATGAAGCCGCCGGCGGTCATCGCCGAACGGCCGACGGTCGTGACGCCGACACCCGGTGTCAGCCCGGTGTCACCGCTGCCGACTCCGCCGGTCATCGCCGCACCGCCTTCGGGCCTCGCACCATCGCTCGCACCGTCGCCGCTGCCACTCACCTCGAGTTCGACTGCGCCGAGCAGCCTCCCGATCACCGGGGCACTCTCGCCCCGCATCGCGCCGAATGTCAGCGTCGAGTTCGAAGCCCCGGAAACCGTGGGTGCCGGTCAAGCGCTCGCCTACACGCTCGTCGTGAAGAACACCGGTACAGCGTCCGTATCGGGTGTGCGCATCGATGAAGAACTCCCCGCCGGCACGACCTTCGTATCGAGCGAACCGGTCGCCGAAGCGAACACCGATGGCAAGCTCTCGTGGAACGTCGGCGGGCTCGAAGCCAACGGCGAAAAGCGGATCAAGATCACCGTGAAGGTGGCCGAAGAAGGAGAGGTCCGCAGCCGGGCGAGCGTGAGCTTCGCCGTGGCCGTCGAAAGCAAAGTGAAGGTCACGCGGCCGAAGATCGTGCTCGCACTCAGCGGCCCCGAAACGGCCCGCACCGGCGACAAAGTGCCCTTCCAGATCAAGATCAGCAACTCGGGCACCGGCCCGGCGACGAAGGTCGTGCTCCAGGCCCGCTTCAGCGCCGGCCTCGGGCACCCGCAGGGCGAAGTGATCGAAGCCGAACTCGCGAACCTCGCGACCGGGGCGACGAAGCCGCTCACGCTCGAAGCCATCGCGAACAAGCCGGGCCAGCAGCTCTGTAGCCTGACCGTGTGGGCCGACGGCAACCCGCCCGAAACGGCGAAGGCCGCGGTGTCGGTGGTCGAGCCGCAGCTCGTTGCGAAGCAGACCGGCCCGGCCCGCTGCCTCGTGAAGGCCGAACCGGTCTACGCCATCGAACTGACCAATCCGGGAACCGCCGCGACCGACCCCGTGACGACGTGGACCGTCGTCCCCGAAGGCTTCGAGTTCGTGGCCGCATCCGAGGGGGGCGTCTACACGCCGGGGAACAAGTCGGTGATGTGGCGCTTGCCGGCCCTCACCGCGAACGGTTCGAAAACGCTCACCGTGAAGCTGCGGGCCACCGGCCCGAGCGACGGGGTCGTCCGCACCGTGGCCCAAGCCGGGGCGAGTGACTCGGCGACGCCGGGAGTCGCCCAGGTGTCGGCGAAGTCGAAGACGCTCGAAGCCCGCGCCGAGACGCCCGTGAAGGCCGAAGGGGTCGCGGCTCTGCGGTTCGAAGTGATCGGCTCCGAAGGGGTCGTCGAAGTCGGCAAGGAAGTGACCTACGAAGTGAAGGTGTCGAACGGGGGCACCGGGGTCTGCAGCAACGTCCAACTGATCGCAGAACTCGCCGACAGCACGAGTGCGACCGATGCGAAGGGGCCGACCGTCGGCCGCACGACGGGACAGCAGATCCTGTTCGACCCGATCCCGAGCGTCGGGGTGAAGGGGGAAGCGACGTACAAGATCAAGGTGAAGGGGACGCAGGCCGGCGACATGCGGTTCCGCGTGAAGGTGACGAGCGACCAGAATCGCACCGCGGTCGTGAAGGAAGAGAACACGCGCTTCTACAAGGAATGATCGCGGGGATTGCGGATTTGGGATTTGGGATTGCGGATTTCAAATCCGAAATCCGCAATCCCAAATCCGAAATGGACGGTGACGGGTGCTGCCGGGGGGCGGAACCCGCTGCCGGGGATGATGGAGTCCGGGTGGCTCGGGGGCGCGGTCGAACCGCGAGAGCCGACCGGAACGGATTGTTGCCGAATGCGCCCGCGTGCCGGGCCGCTCGGTTGGGGGAGATCCGGAATGACTGCAGGAAGCGTCGATACGCTGGTCGGAGCGAAGGTCCACATCCGCTGGATGATCCGCCGCGATATGGCCGAGGTGCTCCAGGCCGAACGCGGGAGTTTCGAGTACGCCTGGACGGAGGAAGACTTCCTCCAGTGCCTGCGGCAGCGGAACTGCATCGGCATGGTGGCCGAGAGCGGGGATCGCATCGTCGGGTTCATGATCTACGAACTCCACAAGAACCGCCTGCACCTGCTCAACTTCGCCGTGGCGCCGGGCCACCGCCGGCACGGCATCGGCTCGCAGATGATCGCGAAGCTCATCGGAAAGCTCGCCAGCCACCGCCGCAGCAAGATCTCGCTCGCCGTCCGCGAGCGGAACTTGGCCGCGCAGATCTTCTTCCGGACGCAGGACTTCAAAGCGACCCGCGTCCTGCGCAACTACTACGAAGACAGCGGCGAAGACGCCTTCCAGATGGAACTCGACCTCGGCGACGAGGAGCGCGGCACGCGGGTGAATCGCATCGCCGAGTACGAAGAAAAGTAAGCCCGCCGCAAATCCGAAACTCGAAATCCGAATCGGACCAACCCACGGACGGGGATCTGAGTCATGGCCGGAGCTGCGAAGCGCGTCTCGTTCAGCCGCATCGTCGCCGGGGGATTGGTCCTCGGCGCGGGCGGCTTCGGCCTCCTGCGGGCGACGAAAGCCGAACCGCTGCCGGTGCCGCCGCCGATCTCGGTAGCGGAGCCGCGCCCCGATCCGAACGCCCCGGCGCTGCCGAAGCTCGACTCGTTCCCGCTGACCGTCCCGGCCATTCCAAGCGGGCCGGAAATCACGCCGGTCGCGCTTCCGGTTCCGTCGCTGCCGACGGTTCCTTCGTTCCCGATGCTGCCCGTGCCGGAAGTCATACCCACCGCTCCGATGCTTCCCAAGCCCGCCGAGATTGCCCAGCCTGTTGTCCCGATGGTGCCCGTTCTCCCTTCGGTGCCCGAGAAACCCGAAAATACCTTGCGACCGGCACCGATGCCGCTTACGCTCATACCACCGGCTCCATCGGTTCCGGCCCCACTCGTGCCCGAACCGGTGCCCGCCGCGATCGAGGTTCCGCGACCGCCGCGCAAGGTCGGCGATGAAATCCTCGTCGCGCCGAAGCCGATTGCCATCGAGACGAAAGTGCCCGGCCCGCTGTCCCTCACACCGCTGCCATCACCACCCGGAGACTTCCCCATGCTGCCGATCCACAAGCTGACACTCTCGACCGCCCTCGGTGTCGCGCTCGCCTTCACGCCGACTTCCGCGCTCCGCGCCGAAGAACCGAAGCCGGGCGAACTCAAGACCGTCGAAGAGGCGCTGAAGAAAGAGATCAAGGACCTCAAAGAGGAATTGAAGAAGTCGAAGGATCTGCTCGGCACCATCGATGAGCAGGTGATGGGCCGCAAGGACGGCAAGGTGATGGTGCCCGCCGACGCCGGTCTTATGGCCCGCATGGACAAGCTCGAGAAGGCGATCAAATCGATCGAGACAAAGGTGGCGAGCCTCGATGAGACGCTGTCGAAGCGCACCGTCGGCGCCTCGCCGAGCGACCCGGCCAAGCTCGCCGCGGGCCTCGGGAAGGTGAAGGTCGTCAACGAGTTCGCGACGAAGATTTCGATCGTGGTCAACGACAAGTCGTACCCGCTCGACCCGGCGCAGACGAAGGAGATCGAAGTGCCGATGGGCAGCTTCAGCTACCTGCTCGTCGCCGACGGCGCGACGAAGACGACCAGCGCGATCAAGGAAGGCGAAACCGTCACACTGCGGATCCGCGACTCCCGGTAGTCCGTATCGTTTCAAGATGAAACCGCACGGACTGCAGCCCTACGGCTGGATGCTCACGAGCTGCGTCTGGTTCTCCGCGATGGGCCTGCTGGCGCACAGTCTCAAGCAGACGTGCGACTGGCAGGCGGTCGCCTTCGCCCGCAGTGGCCTCGCCACCCTCTTCGCTTTTTCCCTCGCCCTCCTCGCCGGTACGAAGCTCGTCTTCCTGCGGCCGCGCGTCCTCTGGATCCGCAGTCTCGCGGGCAGCGGCAGCATGATCGGCACCTTCTACGCCCTCACGCACCTGCCCGTCTCGGATGTGCTAACGATCACGAACACCTTCCCGATTTGGGTCGCGCTGCTCTCGTGGCCACTGGCCGGGGAACGCCCGACGCTGCCGGTTTGGGGGGCCGTGGCGTGCGCCGTGGTCGGCGTCGCGGTGGCGCAGAATGCCGACTTTGAGCACCTCGAACTCGCTCACTTCGCGGCGCTGTTCGCGTCGGTCTTCACCGCCATCGCGATGCTCGGGCTGAACCGCTTGCAGGGGATCGCATCCCTCGCGGTCGTCGTCCACTTCTCGGCCGTCAGCTGCGTCTTCTGCCTCGCGGCGTACTTCGCATTCGACACGCCCATCGGCACGGACCACTTATCGGATACCTCCGAACTGCTGCACCTGCTCGCGGTCGGAGCCACGGCGACGGTCGGCCAACTCTTCCTCACGAAAGCGTTCCGCAGCGGTTCCGCGACTCGGGTCTCGGTCGTGGGCCTCTCGCAGGTGGTGATGGTGATGCTGTACGAAGGGATGGTGCAGGGCCGCGCGTTCACGGTGCAGCAGATCTGCGGGACGGTGCTGGTACTGGGGCCCACGGCCTACCTGATGGCGCGCGAGCGGCGGCGGTCGCCCGCGCCGGTGGAACCGATGCGGGTCGATGAGTGATTGCCCATCCCGAGCGGTGGGCGTAAGCCCTCCGTGACTGCGAAACTCGATGACGGGAGATTCCCACGGAGGGCTCACGCCGACCGCTCAGAAACAAGAACCTCACGCCCGGACTGCCCCGCCATTGATGCGGATCGTTTGCCCCGTGAGGAACTGCGCCCCGGGGCCGGCGAGCCAGACGGCGGCGTTGGCCACATCTTCCGGCAGTCCCCAGATGTGCTGCGGCGTCTCCTTGCGGACGCGCTCCTGCCACGCGGCGGAAGCTGTCTCGCCCCAGCCGGTGCGGATCCAGCCGGGGGCCAAACAGTTGACGCGCACCGCCGGGGCCAGGCTCATCGCCAGGCTGCGCGTGAAACAAATAATCGCACCCTTCACCGCGCCGAAGAGCTGGCCGCTGTCTCCGTCCATGCCCGTCTCGGCTTGATCCCAGCCCATCGTGAGGATGACCCCACGGCCGCGGTGCTTCATCCGGTCGCCGACCGCGCGGGCCAGCCGCATCGTCGCCTTCAGATCGACGCTCAGGAGTTCGTCGAGCTTCTGTTCGAAGGTCCACTTCGCCGCATCGCCGGTGAGCGTGTCGGCCCCGGCGTTGAGCACGAGCACGTCGAGTCCGTCGCCCCACACCTCTTCGACGAGCCGATCCTGCTCCGCCGGTTCGCGCAGATCCGCGAGGATCGCCTCCGTCGGAGCGCCGTACTTCTTCAGATCAGTCATCGCCGCTTCGGCCGCTTCACCGCGCCGGCCGTGGACGACGACGCCCGACCCCGCATCGGCGAACGCTTCGGCCATCGCGCGGCCGATGCCCGACGTGCTCCCCGTGATGAGCGTACGGAAGCCGAGGAGGTCGCGCTTGCGGATCGGCTGCCGGGTCACGGTTAGAGCGACGCCCTCGTGCGAAACTTCGGCGAGCAACTCCGCAACGGTTCTGTTGAAGCCGGGATGGACCACATCGTCCGCGATCTCGGCGAGGGGGACGAGTACAAAGGCGCGTTCGTGCATTCGCGGGTGCGGCAGAGCCAGTTCCGGCTCATCCATCACGATCGCTTCGTACAGCAGCAGGTCGAGATCGACGGTTCGCGGGGCGTTGGGCCTCGTCCGCACGCGGCCGAGGTCATGCTCGATGTCCATGAGCAGTCGGAGGAGCGTCATCGGCGAGCGGTCGGTGGCGAGCGCCGCGGCGGCGTTGAGGAACTTCGCCTGATCGCGGTACTCCTCGCCGCGCGGATCCGATTCGTAGTACGACGACACCTGCAGCACTTGGATACCCGGCTCGGCGCGGAGCCGGCGCACGGCCGCGTCCAGGTTGGCGCGGCGATCCCCGAGGTTGCTGCCGAGGGCGAGGTGGACGATGGCCATGGCGATCCCGATTCGAGGACGTTCCGCGAGTTTTCCCGCGGCGCAGGTACCGCGGGGCGCCCCGCGATGGTATTATGGCCTGTGACGACGGGGGAACCAGACCATGAAGTGCCAGCGCTGCATCAAACCGGCGACCCTCCACATCACGGAGGTGCTCGCCGACGACCGCTACGAGGAGTTCCACCTGTGCGAAGAGTGCGCGAAGAAGTACCTCTATCCGGCCAGTAGCGCCAAGAAGCCGTCGGGCAAAGCGATCGAGATGACCGACGATCCGAACTCCAAGTTCTGCGATGAGTGCGGCATCAAGTTCGTCGAGTTCCGCAACTCGGGCCGACTCGGTTGTTCCCACGACTACGACCACTTCTCCGCGGAAATCGTGCCGCTCCTCGAGAGCATCCACGGCGACACCCGCCACGGCGGGAAAGCCCCGCGCCGCGGAGCGACGCGCCCGCCGGAGCAGAACGAACTGGTGCAACTGCGCCGCAAGCTCCTGGATGCCGTGTCGGATGAAGCGTACGAATCGGCCGCGAAATTGCGCGATCGCATCCGCCAGTTGGAAGAGGGCTGACATCGGGACGGACTCCCGCCGATTCCCCGAAGGACTGGACCGAGCGACCATGAATGCGTGCAAATTCTGCGGCCAGCCCGCGACGATCCATCTCACCGACATTCTGCAGAAGCAGAAGCGCGAGACGCACCTCTGCGAAGCCTGCGCGAAGGCCAAAGGGGTCATCCCGGAGAAGCCCGGCTCGCACTTCGACTTGCAAGGCCTCGTTCAACTCGTGATGGGCGGCCACGAAGCGCCGGAGGTGACCGAAGCGATCTCGCTCGCTTGCCCCGCGTGCAAGATGAAGTACGCGGAGTTCCGAGCCGAAGGCCGCCTCGGCTGCGACCGCGATTACGAGGTCTTCGCCGCGCCGCTTATGACGCTGCTCGAGCGCGTCCACCGCAGTACAGACCACTGCGGCAAGATCCCCGTCGGCCAGCGCAGTAGAATGGGCCTGCTGGGTTTGCGGGCCGAACTCGCCGCCGCGATCGCCGCCGAACGCTACGAAGAGGCCGCGGCCCTGCGCGACCGGATCCGACAGAAAGAAGGGGCGGATGAACCTCGATAGCCTGCTCCCCAACCTCGGCGAGTGGCTCCGCGGCACCGGTCCCGAGTCCGATGTCGTCGTCTCAACGCGCATCCGCCTGGCCCGCAACCTCGCGGGTATCCCCTTCACCACGCGCGCCGGCAACGCCCAGAAAGCCGAGATCGAGCAGCGCGTCCGCGAGGCCGTGGCGAAGTCGGACATCGCCCCCCGGCTCGAATACCTGAGCGTCATGGGCCTCATGCCCCTCGACCGGCTCTTCCTCGTCGAACGCCAGCTCATCAGCCGGGAACTCGCCAATGCGCTCGAAGGGCCGCGCGGCGTCGCTTTCGACGACCGCGAGTCCGTCAGCCTGATGATTAACGAGGAAGACCAGCTTCGCCTTCAGGTGATGCGCAGCGGCCTGGCTCTCGACATCGCCTGGGACGAGATCAACCGCATCGACGACATGATTGAAGCTCATCTCACCTATGCCTTTCACGAACAATTCGGTTACCTGACCGCGTGCCCCACGAACGTCGGCACCGGCATGAGGGCGAGCGTCATGCTACATCTGCCCGCGCTGGGCATCACCAAGCAGATCGACAAGGCGTTCAAAGCCCTGCAAAAGATCAATCTCGTGGTTCGCGGCCTCTATGGCGAAGGCAGCCGGGCTTCGGGCGATTTCTACCAGATCTCCAACCAGGTGACGCTCGGCAAGAGCGAAGCCTCGGCCCTGTCCGACATTCGCGAAGTCATCACCGAGATCATGCGCTACGAGCGCATGGCGCGATCCGCGCTGGTACGCGAAGGCCGCCAGGGCTTGCAAGACCGCGTCGCTCGCGCCGTCGGCACCTTGCAATCGGCCACCATGATGACCTCGGAAGAGACGATGGAACTGCTGTCGTCGGTACGCCTGGGCATCCACCTCAAACTGCTGGAAGACGTGCCGCTCTTGACGGTGAACGAACTCTTCCTCCACTCGCAACCGGCGCACCTCCAGAAGCTGATGGGCGAACCGCTCGATGGCGAAGCCCGCAACGCCGCCCGTGCCCGCTATCTGCGGTCGCGCTTGCGCGAAGGCGGAGCGAACGGAAATTGAAGCCGCTGGCGATCCCAAAATTCGAGACTTCTCGAATTTTCATTGTCAATTGAAGGGTCACGGATGCCATCGCGCGCCAAGTTCTTTGCCAGCGCTTTCGTCGTCTCCTTCATCTTGTGGACGATTGGGCTGCTCAGTCCCGGTCCGAAGGAATCGGCCAAGACCGTTCTCGACACCGACTACAAGCTCTTCGTGGCCGGGAAGATGCTGCACATTTCGGCCTATGCCTTTCTGACGGTGCTTGCCGGTCTGCTGACGCTGTCGAATCGGCAGCGCTGGATGCTGCTCGGTCTGCTTTCGTTCCAC
>JAYVTJ010000446.1:0-2759 GCA_043774415.1 Fimbriiglobus sp.
GCCCTGGGCTAAGTACGTCGGCCCCTTCGGGGCGAAGAACACCTTCGACAATCACTCCGTGGCTGAGCAATAGCCATGTCCAAACTCCCCGATTGGCCCTCCCTAATCCAACTGCGCGAGGGGGCCCGCGCCGCCGGACGCATCGTCGTCTGGACCAACGGAGCCTTCGACCTGCTCCACCCCGGCCATGTGCAGAGCCTCCAGCAAGCGCGGGCGCTCGGCGACCTGCTCGTCGTCGGGCTGAACTCGGATCGCTCGGTGAAGGCGTCCAAGGGTCCGATGCGGCCGATCCTGAATCAGGACGAACGCGCCGCGATGCTCGCGGCGCTCGAATGCGTCGACGCCGTGATCGTCTTCGATGAAGATACTCCGGTCGAAAGCCTGGTGAAGCTTCGGCCCGACATCCACTGCAAAGGGGCGGAGTACGCCCCGCCGCACGGCCGCCCGTTGCCGGAGCGCAGCGTCGTCGAAGGGTACGGCGGCCGCATCGAGTACCTGCCGCTGGTGCCGGGCGTGAGCACGACGGACATCCTGCGGCGCATCCGCGCCGCCGAGGGACTCGGCGCATGAAGGACTTGCTCGACCGCTTCCGCGATTGCCCGGTGCTCGTCGTCGGCGACCTCATGCTCGACGAGTATCTGTGGGGCCACGTCAACCGCATCTCGCCGGAGGCGCCGGTGCCGGTGGTCGAGGTGCAGCGGCGCAGCTTCACCGCCGGCGGCGCCGCGAACACGGCCGCGAACGTAGCGAGTTTGGGCGGGCGGGCGATCCTCGCGGGCATCGTCGGCGACGACGGCGAAGGGAAGCGCGTCCGCGATCTCCTCGACGGCTTGGGTATCGACACCTCCGCGGTCGTGATGGATGCGAGTCGCCCGACGACGACCAAGACGCGCGTCGTGGCCCACAGTCAGCAGATGGTGCGCATCGACCACGAGCAGCCGGGGGCGCTTTCACCCGAGGTCGAAGCGGAGCTTCTGGCGCAAGTCGAAATGCAGTTGAAGCATGTCCGCGCTTGCGTCGTCTCCGATTACGGCAAAGGGCTCATCACGCCGAGCCTTTGCGAGCGATTGCTCGCGGTGGCTCGCAGCGCCGGAGTGCCGGTCGTCGTCGATCCGAAGGGGACGGACTACCGCAAGTACCGCGGCGCGACGGTGGTGAAGCCGAACCAGCTCGAAACCGGCAAGGTGCTCAACCGCGACCTGCGCACGACGGCGGAGGTCGAAGCGGCCGGGCGCGAACTGCTGGCGCTCCTGGGCGAAGGATCGTCGGTGCTCGTCACACGCGGGGCGCACGGGATGACGCTGCTCGAAGCCGATCGGCCGCCGGTCCACGTCCCGGCGCACGCGCGCGAAGTTTACGATGTGACCGGCGCCGGCGACACGGTCGCGGGCACGCTGGCGCTGACGCTCGCGGTGGGCGGGAGTCTGGCGGAGGCGTGCCGGCTCGCGAGCCTCGCGGCCGCCGTGGTGGTCGGCAAAGTGGGCACGGCGACCTGTTCGCATCTGGAGTTGGAAGAAGCGCTGCGGGGCGAAGGGTGACTGATCCTCCCGTGCGCAGGCCGTCGCCATCGTCCTTCCCGGAGTCCAACGCGCCGGTCGCGCGCCGGATCGTCCACTCCGCATTCGGCCGCTCGACCAGCTTCGCCGCCATCGCTCAATCTCCGTGCGGGTGAACCGACGCGACCGCCGCCGGCACCGGCGGATTCAGCAGACTCCGCGCCAGCACCTCCTTCGCCCGGTCGAACTCCGGCTGCCACAGGATCTCCGGGCTGCCGTCCCGCATGCAGTCGCGGATCTTCTCCAGCGTGTTCCGGGCCATGTGCGGGCACTTGTTGCACGCACACGTGATCCCCGGCACGCCCAGATACGTATGCCGCGGGAACCGGCTCTGCAGTTGCCACATCATGTTCGGCTCGGTCGCCACGAGGTACGTCGTCGGCTCCGCGCGCATGCCCACATACGCGATCATCGCCTCGGTGCCGCCGATGAACTCGGCGTGCTCCAGGATGTTCCGCGGGCACTCGGGGTGGGCGATCACCTCCGCGCCGGGGTGCGTCCGCTTCATCTTCACGAGGTCGTGGACGCTGAAGATCTCGTGCACCATGCACGAGCCGTCCCAGAGGATCATCTTCCGGCCCGTCACCTCTTCGAGGTAGCGCCCCAAATGCTGATCCGGCACGAACAGGATCTCGTGATCCGCCGGGACGCGGTTCCGCACCACGTCTTCCGCGTTCCCCGAAGTCACGATCCAATCGCTGAGCGCCTTCACCTTCGCGCTGCTGTTGATGTACGTGACCGTCTGAAACTTCCGGCCGTTCTCGCGGAGCATCTCCTGGTAGTTGAAGAGCTTCTCCGGCGGGCAGCTATCGACGAGGCTGCATCCGGCGTTCAGGTCGGGCAGCAGCACCGTCTTGGTCGGGTTGAGCATCTTGGCCGTCTCGGCCATGAACAGCACGCCGCAAAAGACGATGACGGGCGTTTCGACCTTTGTGGCTTCGCGGGCCAGCTTCAGACTGTCGCCGGTGATGTCGGCGATCTCCTGGATCTCGCCTTCCTGGTAGTAGTGGGCGAGGATGGTGGCGCCGATTTCGCGCTTGAGGTCGAGGATTTCGGCGACGGTGTCGTCGAGGACGGCGGGCATCGGGAGGCTCCTGCGAAGCGGGGAGTTCGCAGGCTATTGTAAGGCGCCGAAGGTGGGGGGTGGGGAACGCTGCCGACCGGCCATCGGACACAGAATGATTCTTCCGGATTGTGTGCCAC
>JAYVTJ010000447.1:0-1896 GCA_043774415.1 Fimbriiglobus sp.
TACGAACTCTGCGAGCAGTGGAGGGAACTGCTGGCTCAAGCTTGACGGAGCGCCGCCCGCTGCAGCGCCGTGATCTCGGCGATGCCCAGCGCGGCGCAGTCCACGAGCGCATCCAATTCCTTCCGGCTGAAGGTCGCCTCTTCGCCAGTCCCTTGCACTTCGATGAACTTGCCCGAACCGGTCATCACGACGTTGAAGTCCACATCCGCGTCGCGGTCCTCGACGTACTCGAGATCGAGCCGCACTCCGCCGTTCACGAGGCCCACACTCACGGCCGCGATGCTGTCCGTGAGGATGCTCGTGATCGGATGCGGCAGCAGATCCTTCACCGACTCCAGCGCATCGACGAGGGCGACGTAAGCCCCGTTGATGCTCGCGGTCCGCGTGCCGCCATCGGCGTCGATCACATCGCAGTCGATCCAGAGGGTGCGCTCGCCGAGCTTCGAGAGATCGACGATGGACCGCAGGCTCCGGCCGATGAGCCGCTGGATTTCGACGCTCCTTCCATCGACCTTCCCGGCCTTGTCGCGGGCCTTGCGGGTGTTCGTCGAACCGGGGAGCATGCCGTACTCGGCCGTGAGCCAGCCGCGGCCCTTGCCGACGAGGAAGTCGGGGACCTTCGGCTCGACGCAGCAGGTGCAGAGGACGACGGTGTTTCCCATGCTCACGAGGACGCTGCCGGGCGCCTGCCGGGTGAACTTGCGCCGGAAGCCGAGTGGGCGGAGGGCATCCGGGGCGCGGTCGTTCGGTCGGGGCATCGGGGGAAGCTCGCGGGGGAAGTGCGAAAGGGGTCAGTATAGAAAGGGGAGACGCGAACCGACGCCGACCGGCGGGCGTAGAATCCACGGGTGAACAGCTTGCCGCCTCCCGACGAATTGGCCGACGAGGAACTGCTCGCCCGAATCCGCTCCGGCGAGCGCGAGTGGTTCGGGCCGCTCGTCCGCAAGTACGAGCGCGAATTGTACGGCTACCTCCGCCGCTACGTCGGCGACGCCGATCTCGCGGCCGACGTGTTCCAGAACACGTTCTTGGCGATCTTCAAGAAGATCGCACACTACGAGCCGGGGCGGGCGGCGCGGCCGTGGATCTACACGATCGCCACGCACCAGGCGATCGACGCGATGCGGCGGCGGGCGCGGCGGCGCGACACGAGCGCGCTGCTCCCGGCGGGAGCGGACGACTCCTCGGACGATTCGGCGCAGAGCCTGTTCGTGCTGCTCGAAGCGGCCGGGCCCAGCCCGGTGGATCAGGCCGAACTCGGGGAGAGCCGGCGCGAAGTGCGCGAGGCGGTGGCCGCGCTGCCGGATCTGCTGAAGCAGGTGGTGATCTTGACGTACTTCCAGGGATTGAAGTACCAGGAAGCGGCGGAGATTTTGGGCGTCCCGCTGGGCACCGTGAAATCGCGGCTGCACGCGGCGCTCGCCAAACTGACCGAAGCGATGAACCCGGCCGAGCCGATCGACTCGACCGATTCGACATGAGGGGTGCCGAGATGGACGACCGACTCATCGATTACGCTCTGGATCAACTGACCCCGCCGGAGCGCCTCCTCGTCGAACGGCGACTCGCGACCGATCCCGAAGCGACGCGCAAGCTGGCCCTCCTGCAATCCCATCTGGCGCCCCTGCGGACCGAGCGCGAGTCCCTCGCCGTACCCGATGGTCTGGCGCTCGCCGCAATCGCCGCCGTCGCGGAGTATCTCGCGAACTACCCGAATGGCGAAGTCGAACCGCTGACCAAGCCGCGCACTTGGGCCAACGACCGGCCGGTCTTCACGAGCCGACCGCGGGTCGATCTCATCGTGGCCGCGTGCCTGGCGTTCGTCTTCGTCGGGCTGCTTCTCCCGGGCATCCAGAAGTACCGGAGCCGGGCCCAGACCGCCGCGTGCCAGCAGAA
>JAYVTJ010000448.1:0-3860 GCA_043774415.1 Fimbriiglobus sp.
CCAGTCGGACGCCGCGTGTTATAGACCACTCCTACGAAGCTCGAGATCGGAAAAGGAATTAGCGAAGGGAAAAGGGCGCACCAGTGGGATCAGACCCCCTCGGGCGCATAAAGCGTGAAATGCTCGATGTTCCGCTCCGAATGGAGAATTCGGTTGCTGCGCGGTAACGCGATCATCACCGCCCAGCCGTTCTCCGGTTTCCCCCGCTCCGTGCCGAGCCGCAGCACCGCCCCGGTCGGGAGCGGATCGCCGTACGAATCGGGGATCGATGGCTTCGTGGGAACGACGGGGATCGTCGGCGCGGTCGGCGGTGTCGGGGGACCGCCGGGAATGCTCGGGACAGCAGCGCCGGGATCGGCCCCGGTCGGTGCCGCATCCGGCTTCTTCCCGCAACCGAGCGCGAGTGCGAGCGCGAGAAGAGTGATCGAAGCTCGGGTCAATCGCATGGGAGAACTTCCGGGGAAGGGTCGAACTCCCGATTCTACAGATCGGCGCCCCTCACGCCGCTTCCGCGGCCAACCCCCGCATCGCATCCCGGATCTCGGCGAACTGCGGCACGCTGTTCTCCTCGTACACCTGATTCATCCCGATCCCCGGCAGGTGCTTACCCTGCAAAATCCGCGGCTGCACCAGCAGATCGTAGAAGTGCTCCTCGACCGTCCGCCGCAGGAGGTGCTCGCCGAAGTTTGTCACTTCCGTGTCCTCGTTCACGAACATCACCCGGCCCGTCTTCTCGATGCTGCGCGAGAGCATGTCCCAGTCGTAGGGGAAGATGCTGCGCAGGTCGATCACGTCGAACTCGTAGCCGTAGTCGCGCCGGAGTTGGTCGGCCGCCTTCACGCAGATCGGCACCGGGCGGCCGTAGGTCACCACCGTCGCGGCCGTCCCCTCGCGCAGCTTACTCGCCTCGCCAATGGGGATGAAGTGCTCAAGCATCTCGGGCCATTCGGGCGTCCAGTTGGCGCGGTCGTTCACGGGGGCGTCGATCATCCGGGCCAGCTCTTCGGGGTCGGCCGGTTCGCCGGGGAGGAGCTTGTCCCCCTTCACGCGCATCAGCGCCTTCGGCAGCAGCACGAGCACCGGGTTCGGATCGACGATGGCGCTGAGCATGAGTCCGTAGGCGTCGAACGGGTTCGACGGCATGACGATCTTCCACCCCGCGAGGCGGGAGGCCCAGCTCTCGAAGCTGTGGCTGTGG
This sequence comes from Fimbriiglobus sp., assembly GCA_043774415.1. Classification (GTDB taxonomy): domain Bacteria; phylum Planctomycetota; class Planctomycetia; order Gemmatales; family Gemmataceae; genus JALHQU01. Next base: position 1,199 of record JAYVTJ010000448.1, read on the forward strand.
TAGACGCTGCCGCGGATGCCGGCGCCGCTGGGCGTCATCACGACGATCGGCATGGGGAAGCCGCCGGCGCTGCACCAGCGCTGATTCCCGGCGACCTTCAGCAGGTCGATGCTGTTGAAGGCGTAATCGCAGAACTGGATTTCGGCGACGGGCTTGGCGCCGGCGTAAGCGAGGCCCATGGCGGTGCCGAGGATGCCGCGCTCGTCGAGGGGGGTGTTCCAGGCGGTGGCGAGGCCCTGCGTGGCGGTGAAGACGCCGCCGAGGGGCGGGCCGACGTCCTCGCCGAGGACATCGGTGACGCCGAGGTGGGTCTCGCCGTAGTGGAGGGCGAGCCGGATCGCTTGGACGAGGGTGGCCATCAGATGCGGTCCATCCACTCTTGCGGATCGCGGGAAGTGTGGAAGATGGCGACGATGCCGATCGTGCGCGGATGGATCTGGTCCAGGATGGTGAATGGCCAGTCGGGCACCGGAGCCTGCCGGACGCCGGGTCGGATTTCCGGCCACCGTTCGGGGCCGCTCATCAATTCGTCGATTGCGACTTCGACCGCTCGGGAGAAGCTCGAACCCAATCCGGGCTGCTGTGCATCGTACCAGTCGACGGATCGGATGTGCTCGCGCCGGGCGATCCCCCGGATGCGCAGCGTCCTCATGGCCGGTACCGCCTCCGGACTTCCTCTTTGACGTCGTCCCACGGAATCCAGTCTTCGGGATTCTTTTCGATGTCCGCGAGTCGGCGATCCAGCTCCGCGCTTTGAGCGTCCGTCAGCGGGCTGACTCCGGGTTCGTCCGGTTCGAATTTCCGCTGCAGTTCCTCGAAGAGCCGCCTTTGATCTTCGAGCGCCAACTTCTCGACGCCCAGCGTCGCTATCATCGTGGACATGGTTCGCCCTCCGCGGAGTTCTCCGAATTGTATCAGCCGAAAATGACGGTTCATAGGGGAGTGCAGCAGCCAGCCTCCATCGGCGCATCCGCTTCGCGCCCGGCGCCATCCAGCTGACCGGCGACGACATCCGCTTCGATCCGCCGATCCCACGCATCGGCAATTTATTCTTCGAGCCAGCGCCCGAACGCATCCGAGTCGGACGGCGGTAACCCGGTCAGTGCGATTTCGAGTTCTTGAACGCTCATGGCCACGACCCCTCTCGAAGCTCCATTCGACAAATTCGAGAATGGATCGACTGCCCGAGGCGAGCCGACCGTGTCAACGGTCGGGTACTTCCGGAGCACGGGAGCGATCGGTCTCAGGGTCCACCCGACCGTTGACACGGTCGGCTCGCCTTTCTTCCTCACCTCCGCTGCGGCAGCCCCGTGTAATCCTCCGGATAGACCACATCCACCGGCGACGGTGCATACGTATCCCGGTACACATCCCCGCGCGTCGGACGGGGTTCCCCCGCCACCTGCACCGCCGCGGCGTCCGCTTCCTGCTTCGCTTCGTCCTTCAAGCTGCGGACCGTGTCCGCGTCGATGGCTCCGCTGTCGAGCAGCTTCTGCTCGAAGAGCGCCACGCAGTCGGGCTCCTCCCAGTTCCGCCCGGCACCGCTGCTGCTGCTGTGCCCGTGCAGCCGGCTCACCATCGCCTCCAGAATGAACGGCTTCCGCTCGCGGCGGACGTACCGCATCGCCCGATCGACGGCGTTCCACATCGTCACGGGGTCGTTGCCGTCGTGGACCGTTTCGTACCGGATGCCGTGCGGGGCCCCCCGCGTGGCGATTTCTCGGACTGCGTGCTGACTCTCGTGCGTCGTCGAAATCCCGTATTGGTTGTTCGCCACGACCACCAGCACGGGCAGTTCGTTCTTCGGCCGGCTGCTCCAGAGCAAGCAGCTCTCGAAGTCCCCTTCGGCCGTGCCGGCATCGCCGCTCACCACGAGACTGAGCCCTTCGCCGCCGTGGCGCTTCTGCGCGAGCGCGGTGCCGGGGGCCATCACGCACTGCACTTCGATCACGCTCGTGACCGGCATGACGTTCCACTCGGGGATCGCATAGTGACCGACGAAGTTGCGGCCGCGGCTGTGGGGATCGAGGGCGGTCATCGCGAGCTGGCGGATGTGGTCGAGCATGGACATGCCCATGCCGAGGAGGATGCCCGAGCTGCGGTAGTGGAGGTGGAGGAAGTCGTAGGCCGGACCCTGGCCCTTGTGGATTTGCAGGCCGAGGCAGACGTTCAGGGCTTCTTCGCCGGGGCCGCCGATCCAGAAGTAGGCCTCGCCCGACTTCGACATCTTGATGCTGCGCTCTTCGAGCGCCCGCGTGCGGACCATCTGCCGGAAGACCGTCAGCGCCACTTCGGTGCTGATGGCGTCGCGGCCGCTGCGGATCACCGCGGGGGCGGGGGCGACCGCCACGCCCCGGCGCCGGGGAAGCTCGTCTTCGGGGGGTACATCGCGTTCCGAGATTGGAGGCATGGGCGCATCGTCCTCGGATGATTCGGCGGCGTGCGGACGCCCGGCTTCCATCGACTCTCGCGAGGGGGCATTTTCACCGGAACCGATCCGTTCGGCCACCCGACTTTTCGCCCCCATCAAATTGTAGGGCGCAGATTGCCCAACGTGACGGGAACCGCGATGGGGCCGAGGCGTGTCAGTACATCGAGGAACGTTTTGTAGGTCGCGGTCGAGTCCGCGAGGCCCGACATGCCCCCTTCGACGATGTCGGGC